>JAIRRI010000200.1 GCA_031256055.1 Bacteroidales bacterium | reverse complement strand
AGATTAAAAATTCTTTTCCTGCATTTGATAATACGCCTGCGGATGATCGCACGACGGACAGATGTTTGGTGCACTGTGACTGAAATGCAAATAACCACACTCGCGACATTGCCACATCACTTCTTCTGATTTTTTGAATACGGAGTTAGTTTGGATATTATCCAACAATGCTTTGTAGCGCGCTTCGTGAGCAGCTTCTACTTGTGCGACGGCACGCCATTTAGCTGCGATTTGTGGAAAACCTTCCTCGTCGGCGATTTTTGCGAAAGCCGGATAAAGCTCATACCACTCTTCTTTTTCGCCGTGTGCTGCGGCTTTCAGGTTTTCTTCGGTTGTGCCGATAACGCCTGCCGGAAATGATGCCGTGATTTCAACGTCGCCACCTTCCAAAAGTTTGAAAAAAGTTTTGGCGTGTGCATATTCTTGTTCAGCTGTTTCTAAAAACAGGGCTGCGATTTGTTCGTAACCTTCTTTGCCGGCTTGTCTTGAAAAAAACGTGTAGCGATTACGTGCTTGTGATTCTCCTGCAAATGATTTGAGGAGATTTTTTTCGGTTTGTGTTCCTTTGAGTTTCATAATGTTTATTTTTTTGGGTTAATATTTATTATTTTGGTTGTAGAGACGCACGACCGTGCGTCTCTACATATTCTGTTAATGGTTCTAATTTTTTGGAACGAGTCATTCCATTAGGGTTTAGTCCAGGTTTTCCTTCTGGAATTTGCACGTTTAATTTTGCGAAATAATCTACCCAAAAAGGAAAAAAATCTTTACGATTTGGGCATTTGAATGTCATTGGCGAAGTTTCGAAAAAATTAGGTTTTCCACTTGCTTTCGCAAATGCAACGTAAATTAATTCGCTGCAATAATACTCATCATTGTCGAAGTCGAATGCGAAATTGTATGGCTTTCCAATATGCGAATAAGCATGTGCAATTGCTTTCGGAATCCATTGTTGATACTGAGGTTTTAGACGTCCGATGAAAATTGATTTTGTGATATTTTCGTGTTCGAATTTTGCAAAGCTTCTGTAAATAACGCCATGTTTTGGAGCCGCTTCGAGCACATATACGCCACTATCTGTAACATTAACTATTGCAATATGTGCAAAACTTTGAAAAAATCCCATACTTCGTTGTTGCTCAGTTTGAGTTACTGCTGCAATCGCTTGTTCAAAGCCTGATTCGGCACTTGAAACAAACAACAAATCTCCACTTTTCAAAGGCTGTGCAACCAATGACGAACAAACGAAAAGTAATCCAAAGACAAGATGTCTCATGACCTTAAATCAGCGCAAATCCAATGAAAATCGCCGAAGTGATAAAGAAATAACCGACATCAATTAAGATACGATCAACGCGAAATCTCCATTCCGGTGTCTGGAAAATAATACTCGATTTCATCCAGCCCATAACGGCTATTGCGACAAGAATTGCTAAGCAAATGCCGAATGGCACTAATACGAAGTACATAAAACCAATCAGAGCTGTAGCAAGTAATTGAACAATCATTGGAAAAAAAGCGCTTGCAGTAGGTTTACATGTGCATTTTTCACCTTTTGCCATGTCAGCACCACATGCACATTTGCCGTATTTCACGGCTGCTACCCAGCGTTTAGTGAAAGCGTTGTACCACGCCCAGCCGAGAAAAAATACGATAACAAGGGCAATGGAATACCAAAGCCAAGAGATTTCGAGGCAGCCTGTCATAATGCTGCAGTTTAGAAGAGTTGGGTTCATAAGTTTAAGTTTTTGGGTTAATATTTGGGTTTGTTAAAATTTATTTTGAGTTAAGAACTAAGAACTAAAACACTAAAATTCCTACACCAACCAAGATGACAGATGCCCCCACAATCGTCTTCACATCCACCGTTTCTCCCAGAAAAAATATCGCAAAAAGTATAGTCAACGCCACACTGAGTTTATCGATTGGTGCCACTTTTGAGAGTTCACCCAACTGAATGGCTTTAAAATAGCACAACCACGATAGTCCCGTTGCTACGCCCGACAAAATCAAAAAAGTCCAACTGAATTTCGGAATCGTTTTGATTTGTGAAAACGCTCCCGAAAACGCAACTATTCCCCACGATAAAAGCAATACCACACTTGTTCGAATAGCTGTTGCCAGATTAGAATCTACATCCCGAACACCCACTTTGATGAGGATTGCCGTTGCTGAAGCAAACACTGCGGATAATATGGCGAAAAGTAACCACATGGTTAATTGTACGAAAGGCAAAGATACGATTTTTTTCTTATTCGTCAAAATTTATTTGATTTTTTTTCGTATCTTTGCATTTCAATAAATAAAAATTTTTATGAAAAAAATCGTTTTTATTTCGCTATTCCTCTGCTTGGCGCAGATTATCAACGCCCAGACCAGCATTGTTGGTCGAATTCTTGACAAAGACGACAGAACACCTATACCTTTTGCCCAAGTGGCCATTTTTTCAGTAAAAGATACTTCTTTGGTTGCGGGTGCAATAACTTCAGACAACGGAAGTTTTACAATAGAGAGAGTGCGCAAAGATCAGTACATTTTCAGAGCCATGTATGTAGGTTATACTACATTTGAAAAAGTTATTGATATAACCGACGAAAGCAAGCCATTTGCGATGGGACGTATAGAAATGGTGCAAGGTGTGGAATTGCAAGGGTTTGAAATCTCTGAAACGTTTATTCCCGTTCAAATGAGTGGGGATACAATAGACTATAACGCTGAGGCTTTCCGACCTGTGGCAGGTTCTGCGTTGGAAGAACTGATCAAACGCTTGCCCGGTGCGGAAGTAGATGCAGACGGGAACATTACGATGGGTGGCAAACCTATTACGAAAATTTTAGTGGATGGACAATCATTTTTCGACGACGATCCAAAAGTAGCCGCAAGGAACATTCCCGCTGATTTTGTGCAAAGAGTGCGAACCTATGATCGAAGAAGCGATCAATCGCGCTTTACAGGAATTGACGATGGAAATGAAGAAACAGTAATTGATCTTTCATTCAAACCTGGCATGGCAAAAGGTTGGTTTGGACGTTTAACGGGAGGTATAGGACATGATGCTGTAAAAAAAGGAAATTTCAGATACGACAACAGTTTTAACATCAACTATTTTCGAGATAAAGATCAACTCACCATTTTAGGAGGTTTCAATAACGTCAATAATTTGGGATTCTCAGATATGATGAATGCCTCAAACGTTCAGGTAGTTACAGTCGGTCGTGGTGGCGGAGGAAGAGGCGGTGGCTTCGGAGGTTTTGGCGGAATGCAAGGAGGAATTACACAATCGTTTTCTCCGGGCGTAAATTTTATTAAAAAATTCAACGAAAATCTGTCGGTTGGAGGAAGTTACGCGTATTCGCGTTCCGATCGCGAACAAAGACAACGAACTTACCGCGAGGATATTTTGCCGGAAGGCAGAGGCAGTCAGTTCTACGACGATACTATGACATCTGAACCCATTACCAATCAACACCGTTTCAACGCCGAAATCAAATATACACCTGATGAAGCAAACGAATTGATTATTCGTCCGTCTTTTACCTACGGAAACACAAAAAACACAAGATGGTCGGATTACATGACGTACCGTTGGATAGATGAAATACAAGACACGCTCAATAGCGGAACTACCACAAATATCTCGGATGCAACAAATTTTTCTGCACGCTTGAGAGCCGATTATCGCCGCCGTTTGAACAAACCAAGACGTACGATTGGGTTTGAATTGGACGGTGGTTACAGTTTTAATAATCGAGAAGATTTCAATATTTCAGATATTACGTTTTGGAGAAACGGTGTTCCGGAGTTAGATGAAATAGACCAACTCGTAACCAACAAAGGCGGTCGCTACAACTGGAGCACACAGGTGGCTTACACCGAACCGCTTCCGTACGAACACGCATTAGAACTGCGTTATACGTTTTCAAACAGTGAAGATTGGACAGAACGAATCACTGAAAGATGGAATCCCGTTACTCAAAAATACGACGACCTTGATAGTGCATTTTCCAACGATTTTTCCAACACATTTTTCAACCAACGCTTTGAAGCACGAATCCAAAAAAGTACCGACAAGTATCGCTACTCCTTCGGTCTTGGTGTGTTTCCGGCACATAGTAGGAGTTATAGCGAAGGAAAATTGGATGCTGACCGACGCGTTTTTAACTTCGCTCCGCAAGCCCAATTCAGATATCAATTTTCCAGACAACATACGTTGACGTTTAACTACTCCGGACGAACCAATCAGCCTTCTGTGTCGCAATTACAGCCTGTTCCTGACAATTCGGATCTAACGAATATTCGTGTCGGAAATCCGGAATTAGATCCTGAATTTAATCACAGAATTAGTGCGATGTATAACAACTTTTTCCAGAATTTTTCATCGATTTCGGCGAATGTGTTTTTAAATATAACTCAAAACAGAATTGTGAACACAACGATTACAGACTTACTTTATAACACTTCGGAATACCCAAAATTCGCCGGAATTGATAGTTTAAATCCGGGTGCACGTATCATTATGCCGGAAAATGTGGGTCATGTGTATAACTTGTTTGGTATGGTTTCATACAGCACGCCGCTTTTCTCACAAAAAATAACGTTAAGTTCAACAACCGGTGGGGGAGTGAGTAATACAAAAAGTCAGGTTGATCAAAAAGTGAATGATTTTATTGGGACCTTGGGGCCATATTGGTCTGTTCGACCAAATATGTACCGACTTGATGTCTCCCAAAACGCCCGCCTTGAGTTGGGCGGCACCGACGCGGAGATTGTTGTTATCGCTTCC
>JAIRRI010000181.1 GCA_031256055.1 Bacteroidales bacterium | reverse complement strand
AATAAGTATTTGGGCAATAGGAACCCCTTTGAAGATTGCAGTAAGTGTTCCAGGTTGTCCTTTTGGACATGCTATAATTCTTACCCAATTGTCGTCATTGTCGTCAATGGTGAACCCTTCCGTTACATCCCAGGACAAGTTTTGGAAACGATCATCGCCGTGTAATGTGTAAGTTTCAGTGACACAAATGGTTTCAGAACCAACGATCTTAATGCTACTTGGAGGGCAGGCTTTGATCTCTTTATGGTAATCAATTCCATTGACTGTTGCCGTGAGTGTTGCGGTTTGTCCATAATAGGAGCCTATAGCTCTGACAAATACCATATTGACGTTAGTGGTTTGACTGGTAATGATAAGGTCAGAATCTGGAGTAATTCTCCAATTAGCTACAGGAGAATCCTCATCAAAATAATAAGGACTTAATTCGTAAACCTCAGGAGAACAGATGAGGTCAACACCTTCGATGGGGTCGAAAGGGATAGCGGGTTTATCAATCCCGCCAAGAACTTCTGGCGGGCGGGACGAATTGGGAGCAAGCCAATCGCTCAGTCGCCTTTGACTTTGTGTTGCGTCATAGCCGGTCCAAGAAACGCTGAATTTGCCATACCAATCTGGTCTTTTTTTCCCATTTTCAGTGCAGTTCGAATACCCCCCATGAAGCTGTCCAATAACTTTACGGTCGCTATTAATCAATGGTGAACCAGAAGAACCGCCCTCTGTAGTACCGTGTTTGGTAACTCCATTATAAGTTGTTGATGCCCAAACAACTCTCCAATGTGCGCCGTTCTCATGTTCATTATCGTTTGTATAACCTGTTGACTGAGGTTTCATGGTGTAAGTTGATATTTTCTTTATATTACCATTCGGATGATGTATTCCTACTCCTCCTGTTCCGGGACTTCCTGAACGATCCCACCCTAAATAATGAAGCGCAACACCGCGTAGTTTACGCGGATCGCTGCCATAGCTGTTATTTTCTTCACTTAAATCAAGCAAAGCGAAATCTGAAATCGAATTATTCGCCACAAGCTTTGCACCAACTGTTGAACGTTTTATTGGCACAGCATTTTCACATTTGGGCGATTCATAATGCCACTCAAATGTCCAATAATCTAAATTAGGGTCTCTTATTGCATCATGCCATTCATCGCACTCTCCAAAAACATACTTTTTACACAGGCAATGATTGGCCGTTATAACATAAGGATAAAAATCCTCTTTTGTGTTATTGACTAAAAAACCTGTGCATACTCTGTTTATTATTATTATCTTTACTACGGCATTTTTTTCATTTTGCCAAGATTGCCCTTCCTCACAATTAATGTTTACTTGGCAATCAGCGGATTGCCTGTAGCTATCCTTTATGTTGCCCGGGGTTAAAATATATCTGTAACCATGTACCACATAGGCAACAGAAATAATACCTTCTTCCGTTACATGATTCGGCAGATAATATTCCAACGTAATTTGATCGCCAAATACCAAATTCGTTGCAAATCCCCGTATGTTGTTTTTGGTTCCGCTGTTGTTTGCAGATGTTATCGCACCAATGCTTTGTTTGTTGTCATTACTGTAAACCCAAAATTTAGCACCATCGGGCAACCAAAATTTATCATACAAAAGGTTGATAGATAATGCATCAGGGCTTGATATTATTAGTCGCCACAGTTTATCTCCATTAGGCAATTCTGTCCATTCGCCGGAATTGTATAGATTATAATCCACTTCGTGTTTATAGCCAAAACGTGGTGGTATGCCATTTGCTTCGTCTTCTACGTCCTCTTTTTTTACTCTTTCCATATCAAACGAAGGTAAACGTTTAAGCGTATTATCATTTATTTTTAGAACCGGTACGTTTATTTGAAAACTTATTGGCTCTTCTCCTGTAGTTATTTGTCCATGCGTGACACAATAGGACAAAAGTAAAATAATTGATGAAATAATAATTTTTTTCATGGCTTAATTTGGTTTTATGAGTAAATAATTTTAAATAACTTTAGTTCATTTTAATTTCCATTTGGTACTCACGTAGGGTGTGTGTTTTTTCGCAATGTTTAGATTTTAACCACTAAAAAGCGCAATAAAAATCCCTGCTACAACCGCAGAAAAAACCGTACTGGAAACAATCGGTCCCATAGCGTGCATCAGCAAGTGGTTTTGGGAATTGTACTGTTGTCCCAATTTTTGAGAAATACGTGCAGCCATTGGCATTGCAGACACACCTGAATTGCCAATCAACGGATTTATTTTTCCACCGGTGGTTTTGTAGAGTAGTTTTGCAATCAAAACACCTCCAACCGTTCCAAAAGCAAAGGCAAGCAATCCAAGAACAACAACGATTATGGTTGTTGTTGTTAGAAACCTGTCTGCCGTAGCAGAAGAGCCAATAGATACAGCTACAAGCAAAGTCAATATGTTCAAAAACGCATTTTGAAGTGTTTCGATATAACGTCCTGTTACACCGCTTTCGCGAATTAAATTACCCAACATAAACATCCCAATTAATGCTCCTGCAGCAGGAACAATCAACAAAGCTACAAGAGTTATCACTATCGGAAACACAATTTTTTTCTTTTGTGACACATTTTTTGGTGCCGGCATAACCGCTTTTCGTTCTTCATCTGTCGTGAGCCATCTCATAATCGGAGGTTGAATAAAAGGTACCAACGCCATATACGAAAACGCTGCAATCGCCACAGTGGAAAGTATTTCAGGTGCCAGCCTACTTGCTGCAAAAATTGCAGTAGGCCCGTCGGAACTTCCGATAATACCGATAGATGCTGCTTGCGCGGCAGAGAATCCTTCAAATCCGGGAATAATAGATGTTAACCACGCATTTGGACTTAACAAAAAGAAAGCCCCTGCAAATGCCATAAAAATTCCGAGCTGCCCACCTATTCCGATAAATGCAGTTTTTGGATTGGCGATTAGTGGCCCAAAATCGGTCATCGATCCAATGCACAGAAAAATCATTGGCGGGTAAATCACGTTCATGATACCGCCGTACAAAAAGTTCAGCAATCCCGGCCGTGTTTGTCCTGCGGATTCAAAAACATCATACGCCGAAAGATTGGCACCGGGTATGTTAGCAATTATAATACCAAAAGCTAACGGCAACAACAACAACGGCTCGTATTTTTTCGCAACAGCTAAGTACACAAAAAACAAGCCGATCAACAGCATAATAACTTGCGGTATGGTGATTATTGTAAGACCTGTGCTGTAACCGCCCATTACACCACCTGCGTTAAGAAGTACGCCACTATTCATAATTGCCTGATCAATTGCCATTTGTAAATTTGTTGTGTTTGTTATACCAAAAATGAATGAAATATCTTGCAAAGATACGAAAAAATTGAGACTTTCGAATGGAAAATTGAAAAATATTTTTATTTTCTGAAAACTGATAACCCAAAACTGAAAACTTTTTCGTATCTTTGCAAAAAAGTTTGTTATGAACACGCAAATCCTCGAACAAATCCGCCAACTCAAACGGCAAATCATGCCGAACGAAAAGGTTATTCTTTTCGGCTCGCAAGCTCGTGGCGATGCTCGACCGGATTCTGATTGGGACTTGCTTATTTTACTAAACAAAGATAAGCGAAACTTTATTGAAGATTACGATAAATACGGCTTTCCTTTTGATGAATTGGGTTGGGGTTTCGGTGTCGCTATTAATCCTGTTATATACACCAATGAACAACTGGAGCATGGAATTACTCCGTTCTATCGAAATGTGTTGCGAGACGGAATAGAAATCAAATAGACATAAATATGGGTTTAAACGACATAGACAGAGAAGAACTTGTAAGGTACAGGTTAGAAAATGCAAAAGCGACGCTTACAGAGGTTTCTGTTCTAATAGAAAATAAATTTTACAGAACAGCAGCCAACAGGTTGTATTATGCCTGCTATTATGCAGCAATGGCTTTATTTGTCAATGATGGTTACGAGGCACATACACATAGCGGAGTGAAATCGTTGTTAAATCAGTATTATTTCAATCAAGGCAAAATTGATAAATCGCTCGGTAAAATGTATGGGCAGGTGTTTAATATGCGTATGACCGGCGATTACGAAGACTTGATCAACTTTAATGAAAATGACATCAAACCTTTTATTGCACCAGCGGGAGAATTTATCGCTACAATTGAGAAATTGATTTCATTATCGCATAAAAAACATAACTAAATAAAGCTTGAACTTCAAATCTTTGCAGAAAAATCTTGTAACTATGCAGCAAAATATCACTATTTCATACGATGTTTTCGACCGTTTGGAAGATTTATCTTCAAACGATCAGAAACTCCTCAAAGCTGCCACAGAAGCGGCAAAAGGCGCTTATGCACTTTATTCGAAATTCCATGTTGGAGCGGCTGTTTTAGTTGAAAACGGCGATATCATTGTTGGAAATAATCAAGAGAATTTGGCTTATCCTTCGGGGCTTTGTGCCGAACGTGTGGCGGCTTTTTCGGCTTCGGCTTTGCATCCTAACCAAAAGTTGATGGCTATTGCGATTACGGCTTTTTCGGAAGATTTTGTTACGGATAAACCTATTCCACCTTGTGGCGCTTGCCGGCAAGTATTGATTGAATATGAAATTCGCGACAATCAGCCTATGCGTTGTATTTTACGCGGTTCAACAGGACAGATTTTCGTGTTTCACAACATGCACGATTTGCTGCCATTGCAAGGGAAATTTTTGGGATAAGGAAATTTCATTCAAACTTTTACTCTCTCCTACCGCACCCGCAAACGCTGTCCGGGTCGAATAACAGACGTCGATTTTATTCCATTCAAACGGCAAATGGCGTTGACACTTGTGCCGTATCGGCGAGCAATGCTACTCAGTGTTTCACCACTCCTGACGGTGTGAAACGCGGCTTGTTTGAGTTTTGCAACCTCCGATAAATGACGGAAATGATGTGTATTCAATTCCAAAATTGGATTCCACAACTTACCTGTTTCAAAGTCAATCAAATCTTCGGGATTTAGCGGTGCACCTAAATATCGAATTTCAAAATGCAAATGACTGCCTCTTGAACGTCCTGTGTTTCCGCCTAATCCAATCAATTCACCGGCTTTGACTTCTTGTTCGGGCACAACTAAAAGTCTGGACAAATGCGCATAATAAGTTTCCAAACCGTTCGAATGACGCACCACAACAAAAAAACCATAGGTCGTACTTCTGCGCGCAATCCGTACCACACCATCAAAAACCGAATACACCGGATCGCCCGTTCGAAGTTTCGTATCTATACCATAATGGAAGCGATAGCGACGCACTCCAAACCTTGATGTAACAGGGCAATCGCACGGATGCACATAGCGCTCATCGCCCGAAAGCAAAGTGATAAACGTCGTATCTTTTTTGTTGGAAAAATCCACCATGGGATAGTGTGTCGTTTCTATATCAAAAGACTCATATTCGCCAAAAAGCCATCTCTCGTCTTCTTCCGAAATCTCCGTCCAGAAGTCTGTTGCTAAATCCGCACTATCATTCGGACTTTCGAATACAGTAATGTTGGAAGCACGGGTATTGGTATCCGTTTGTGCAAACGTCGGATGCAGCGCACCACAAAGCAAAATGAAAAAAAATATTTTAGTAATCGGTTTAAGGACAGTCATTAGTTGAATTTCGCGCGCGTAGGCACATTTCGATAATCCATATTCGGATTATTTCGCAAAAAGTTTACAATATTATTGAGTACAGAGATATCAACACTAATATTTGCTACCTGTTCAGGTAGCAAATATTTTGTAAATAAATAATTATTTACTGCAACGTGATATGTTTTAGTTTCATCCAATTTTTTTCCATTTGGATATGTCATGTTTACAACCTTAATATTATCGCCTGGTGTTCTTTGAGCCACGTATTCAAAGCCTGCGGGCAACATCAAGCAGTTTCTTTTGTCCGTAAATTCCGTCTCGATAAGTTCTCGAATTTCTGACGGTTTCAATGCAACAATAACCAAATAATTGTTGAAGGGATACACACGAAGAATATCGGCATACGTTACAGGACCTGCATCCAAACGAGCCGCTCTAACACTCGAACAATTGACTACCGAAAAATCCACCCCTGGCAGCACAAGCGCTGCATCGGCTACCATATGACCTAATTGTTTATGGTTTGGAATTTCGTATTGTAACGTTACAAACGGTTCTTTTAAAAAAGGATTATTTTCATATATTCTAATTTTTTCAACAATGGCAGAGTCTACAACACCTTCCCAAGTTGCTAAATCAATCATCTCATTGGTAATTTGTGAAACAACGCCTTTTTTGAGTAAAATTGTTGTTTTTCCAACATGCTTCGCGCGACTATATGCCTGTGTGATCAGCACATTGTTTTGAATTATCGGCTCTTTAAGCAATGTGTGAGAATGCCCGCCAATGATTAAGTCTAATTCAGGCATAGAGTCTGCTAAAATAAGGTCTTCACGCAATCCGATGTGTGTCAGTGCTACAAATACATGAGATTTTTTTCTGAGAAATCTGTAGTTTACAGCGGTCTCGATCGGGTCAAAAAATTCAATATCGGCAACTCGTTCCAATAAAACCGAAGGTTTCCCTGTCAGTCTGTCCACTTCAGTTAAGCCCAAAAATGCAATTTTAATTCCATTTTTTTCAAATATGTGATAAGGTTTAACGCCTTCCAAACCCGAACCCGAACCTTCGAGTTTAATATTCGCCGATATGGCAATACTTTTGGCATCTTTCAATCGCTCGTTAAGCAGTTCAACACCAAAATCAAACTCATGATTGCCGATTACTGCAATATCAACACCAATGTGATTTTCCAAATCAATAATCGGGAACTGGCTTTTTTCATGATAATCATTGTAAGGATTTCCTGTAAAACGGTCGCCTGCACTTGCAACAATCACGTTTTTGTATGTGGATCTAGTTTCTTTCACAAATGCTGATAATTTAGGCAAATTCTCAAAATCGCCGTGCAGGTCATTGTATGAAAGAATCACGATTTCGACTTCGTGCGGAACTTTTGGCGTACACGAAACTATCCAAAAACAGCACAAACCGACAAGAAAGTATATATATCGAAGTTTTTTACTCATGAGAATAGTTTTCTATACTGCAAAGATACGAAAAAAATGTCGGAATAGCAAGTATAAATGTATTTTTTTTGTATCTTTGCAAAAAATTACTGTATAGTGAATTCCTCTCATCGCATAGTATTTATGGGCACTCCGCAAATTGCGGTTGCAAGTCTGAAGGCTCTTTTGGATGCCGATTTTAATATTGTCGGCGTTGTTACATCACCCGATAAGCCCGCAGGGCGCGGAAAGCAACTGCACCAATCGGATGTAAAATTGTTTGCATTGCAACATAATTTAAAAGTGTTGCAACCTGAAAATTTGAAAAGCCCTGATTTTATTGAGGAATTGAGTGCTTTGAAACCCGATTTGCAAATTGTTGTTGCATTTCGAATGTTGCCAAAAATTGTTTGGAGTTTGTCACGATTCGGTACATTTAATATGCACGCCTCTCTCCTACCCGATTATCGTGGTGCAGCGCCGATTAATCACGCTATTATGAATGGCGAAACAGAAAGTGGTGTAACAACATTTTTACTGAATGAAAACATTGATGAAGGTGATATTTTGTATCGTGATAAAATCGCTCTATCGCCCGTCGAAACTGCAGGTTCATTGCACGACAAGTTGATGGAAGTCGGAGCAAAATTAGTTGTGAAAACAACGCGTGATTTGTTGAATGAAACTGTAAAACCACAACCACAAGTTATAGATACTGCAAAGATTTTACACCCTGCACCAAAAATTTTCAAACACGATTGCGAAATTAACTGGACAAAAAACGCCGTAGATATTGAGCGATTTATTCGTGGACTATCTCCGTATCCTACAGCATTTTCAAGGCTTAGCGAAGATTTGTCTGTGAAAATATTTGAAGCCGAACTTTTACACAATTTTCATAGAGTTGGGAAACCCGCTGAAATCCATACAGACCAAAAATCATACTTATATATATGTTGTGGTGATGGACAATGGCTTTCTTTGAAGTCGATACAACTCAGTGGTAAAAAGCGATTGAATATTGAAGAGGTTTTAAAAGGCTTTGCTTTCGACAAGTTTCATTTTTTTATGCTTCCAAAGCCCTAAAAACACCCAACAAATCAACTTTTTATTAACAAAATGCCGATTTATTAACAATTTTTTACTTTTTTCTTGATTTTTTGCTTGTTTATTCGAAAAAAAGTCGTACATTTGTAGCGTAATTAACAAACCTAATTTTTAACCCAAAACAAAACATTATGAACAAAGCACAATTAATTGATGCAATGGCAGCTTCTGCCAAAATCACGAAAGTAGATGCTAAAAAAGCTCTCGACGGTTTCATCGCTGCTACTACAGGCGCTCTAAAAAAAGGTGATCGCGTAGCATTAGTAGGTTTCGGTTCTTTCTCAGTTAGCAAACGCGCTGCTCGCAAAGGTCGCAACCCACAAACCGGTAAAGTAATTTCTATCGCTGCGAAAAAAGTGGTGAAATTCAAAGCTGGTGCTGAATTAGCGAAAAAAGTGAAATAATTTTTGCTTTTGAATTCGAAAAAATCCAACCTTAGGGTTGGATTTTTTTTTGCCATTCGGCGATGATTTGTTCCGACATTCGAATGGAACGTGTGAACCATTCCAATAAAATATCAAGACGTTCTTCTTTGGAAAGTTGCCAATTTACTGATGATTGGCGAATTCGTTTCGTCAGTTCATACATAGAAATTGCAGCCGAAACCGAGATGTTATAACTTTCCGTAAAACCAT
>JAIRRI010000169.1 GCA_031256055.1 Bacteroidales bacterium | reverse complement strand
GTGTGCTTGCGCAATGTTTTTATCTTCCTCTTCCTCAGCGGTGAGGTAAATCGGTTCCGAAACCAAATCCACTTTGCCGTTAGTCACAGCACGGTAGGGCGTTTCAATAAATCCGAGTTTATCAATTTTCGCAAAAACGCAGAGCGATGAAATCAAACCGATGTTTGGGCCTTCGGGCGTTTCAATCGTACACAAACGTCCGTAGTGCGTGTAGTGAACGTCGCGAACCTCAAAGCCTGCACGTTCTCTCGATAAACCTCCCGGCCCCAAAGCCGAAATACGACGCTTGTGCGTAATTTCCGAAAGCGGGTTTGTTTGATCCATAAATTGCGACAACTGATTCGTTCCGAAAAACGAATTAATCACCGATGAAAGCGTTTTCGCATTAATCAATTCCGTAGGCGTGAACACTTCATTGTCGCGCACATTCATGCGTTCGCGAATGGTGCGTGCCATACGAGCCAAGCCCACACCGAATTGAGCGTAGAGTTGCTCGCCAACCGTACGAACACGGCGGTTACTCAAGTGGTCGATATCATCAACATCCGCTTGAGAGTTTACCAATTCGATGAGGTATTTGATAATGGAAATGATGTCTTCTTTGGTCAAAACGCGTACCGACGAAGGCGTTGTCAAATTCAATTTTTTGTTGATTCTGTAACGTCCTACTTCACCCAAATCGTAACGTTTGTCGGAGAAAAAGAGTTTATCGATGATACCGCGAGCGGTTTCTTCATCGGGTGGTTCGGCGTTGCGCAATTGGCGATAGATATACTCTACTGCTTCTTTCGAGTTGTTGGCAGCATCTTTTTGTAAGGTGTTGAAGATAACCGAATGGTCGATTTGGCTTTCTTTTTCGTTGTGAACCAAAATGGTTTTAATGCCTGCGTCCACAATCATGTCAATGTGTTTCTCTTCGAGTTCGGTTTCACGATCAATCAATACTTCCGTACGTTCGATCGATACCACTTCACCCGTATCTTCATCCACAAAATCTTCAATCCACGAGCGCACCACACGAGCTGCGAGACGTGTGCCAATATAGCGTTTGAGCCCTGCTTTGGAAACTTTTACTTCCTCTGCAAGGTCGAAAATTTCTAAAATATCTTTGTCCGTTTCGAAACCGATGGCACGCAAAAGCGTGGTAATAGGCAGTTTCTTTTTACGGTCGATGTATGCATACATCACGTTGTTGATGTCGGTTGTAAACTCCATCCAAGATCCTTTGAACGGAATAATACGTGCCGAACAAAGCTGTTGTCCGTTGGAGTGATAACTCGTTCCGAAAAACACACCCGGTGAGCGGTGCAACTGCGATACAATCACACGTTCCGCGCCATTGATAACAAACGAACCGCGCGGCGTCATGTAAGGAATCATTCCCAAATACACTTCCTGTTCGATTTTCTCAAAATCTTCGTGGTCGGGATCCGTGCATTCCAAGCGGAGTTTAGCCTTCAAAGGCACGCTATACGTCAAGCCACGCTCAACACACTCTTCAAGGGTGTAGCGAGGCGGATCAACGAAATAGTCTAAAAATTCCAACACAAAATTGTTGCGGGCATCCGTAATCGGAAAATTTTCTTTAAAAACTTTGTAAAGCCCTTCGTTTTCGCGGTTCTCGGGGTTTGTCTCCAATTGAAAAAAGTCTTGAAACGATTTCAACTGAATGTCGAGAAAGTCAATGTGTTCGGCAGGTTGAGCCGATGCGAAATTGATTTTTTGGATAGGTTTTGTTGCCATATATTTTATCTATATTGTTTATCTGTTGTTTTTATTACCGTGTTACAATAATTTGTTCTCTCACAATTTCTCCTCCTCCTTCAATGTGCAGGTAGTAGGTGCCCGATGACAACGGCGAAGTATTGAATTTCACTGGTCTTGGTTTGCCATCACGATGACGATGCCGAAACCGCGTTTGTCTTGGGATGTTGCCAAAATTGTCTAAGAGCCTGACAGTGTATTCTACGGGCTCATCTGTGTCGGGAAGTTCTATGAATTCGATGGTGAGTTCGTTGTTGACGGGATTGGGCGAATAGATAATTTTGATACACGGTGGACAGGGGATTGGATCTCCTATACCAAGACAATGACGACCAGGCTCATACTCTATTACTTTCCAGTTACTCCAACCGCAGGTATTTTGCAAACGAGCCTCAATACGGGCTAACCCATTGTTAAACTGGCTTGCCTGCAACTGACAACTGGTTATTCCGAGATATGTGGGCGCAGAGTGATTGCGAAACAAAACTTCGGTAGTTTTTTTCCATTCGCCTTGCAAAATCCCATTTGGCAAATTTAACGTATTCGGGATAATACCGTTATAAGTGAGTGTATCCAAGAAAAAACATTCCGGCCGTCCCCAGGTTACTGTATCTTCATGGCGGCGACTGCCTATGAAATTAGCATCAGGTGTATAACCAATGGTTATTGCTTTTTCGAAATTAGTTGGGCATTTGTCGTCGAATGTGACAGTTGCTCTTAATAAAGCAGCCCTGCAGTCATCAACACTTTCGCCAAGTTGAACACAAATTGGATTTAAATTGAGATTTGGTGGATTAAGACTTAAGCAGGTTGTCAACCCACTTCCAAATTGCCACGACACTGTCGCCCCTGAAGGCAAATTTAATACTTTGTATTCAACTTGAGATACAGGTACAAACCCATTTCCACTACCTGGTGCAGTTACAATGGCATCTGGTCCGAAAATAAATCCATTAGCCCAATTACAGGCTTGAATAAGGATGCTGATAGGAACTCCACTGACCATTGCTGTTAATTCCCCGAATTGCCCATTTGGACATGCAGTAACTGTTGCCCAATTGGCACCTGTGTCGACAACGGTAAATCCTGAAGTTACACTCCAAGAAGAAGCTTGGAAACTATTATTGCCTAATGTGTAAGTGGCTGTAGCACAAAGAGTGAAAGGGCCATAAATAGCAAGGGGTGTTATTATGGCACAGTTTCCATATTCATCCATTGGTCCTAAGTATGGGTCGGAATCATCGCCATCAGGTTCATCAGGGGCCCAAGAAGGACAACTCGCAGGTTTTGGTCCAATGCCCCAATAATAATAACCGTCACCGTCTTTATCCTCACAAATAATGTCGTCATCAGTGTAGTTGAGGCTTGTGACAGGAGGTTGGATGTAGCAACACGGTAACATTTCATTAAGTTTGTCAAATAAAATATACAAATACCCTCCATTTCCAGCTCCAATACCATAACTGTTTTTATATATCCAATATGTTTGTCCAATGAGAGGACTTCCTGGACGAATTATAGAATCAAGATAAGAAGTATGGCTCACATATTTTATCGTATCTCCCGCTTTAATTTCTTGAAATCCAACTAATGGCATTGCATGACCATAAATTGTATTACCAAAACCAGAAGCAAGAGGGCCTTTATGTATAAGATATTTTTTTATTGAATCAACATTTCCTGATATGCCAAAAGCTCCTTCTGGAGCTCTTCCTGAAACCTTTATTTTTTCAGTTGGTATTGCACACTTTTTAGAACAAGGTAAATCTGCATTAGCAAAAGGGAAACAACTTTCGTTAACGACGCCTGTGCTAGCAACGTAGTCTATTGCTTTATGATAAGCTCCTCCTTCTAGATTAGTCCCAGCTTCACTACACGAAATTACATCTTGTTCGGATAAGTCTATATCAATTTTTTGATTATAATATAAATTAACAAAAGCTTCAACCACTCCAACTGCCGTAAATGCCCAACAACCACCTCCACTACTCTGATGTTTTACAGAAGTCATCCAGTTTCTTCCATGCCGATTTCTCCAATCAAACGAGGAAACATATGCTGAGGTTTGTTGAGAATAAGTTGAATTTGAAACATTGGGTTGTTCAGTCATAAAAATACCAGATGTATAATACTCCAAACCATTTGATATAAAATCGTCCGAATTACCAAAAAATGTTTTCTTTATTGCAAAATTTTTTAATGCAAGGTCTGTGATTCCCGCACACCAATAGAGATTGTTTTCCTTGTTGTAAAGATTAATTTTTTCGCTCTTTATTCTAACTTGATTATCTTTGATATCAGCCTTTAATGTTTCTATCTCTGTTTTTTCTTCTTGACTTATGTATTCTTTTGACAACTCAATAGTTTTTAATGTTAGGTTTGCATTGACAATAATTAATTTCATCGCGTATGGAATAACAGAGTCAAGTAATGATGTTTCTTCGCAAATGTTATCGAAAGAAATTT
>JAIRRI010000126.1 GCA_031256055.1 Bacteroidales bacterium | reverse complement strand
GTGTGCTTTTTGAGCTTGTTCCGATTTATCGTTTTTCAGTGCATCCTCAATCAACCTAAACAATTCTTGCTCGTTTTTGTAAAGTCCGATTTCACCATTTGGAAAGAGAGACGCGATATACGGATTGTAATCACAAATTTGGTAAACACCGGACGCACAAATTTCAAAAACTTTTGGATTGGCACCTTCAATCTGTGTTTCGTGATGAATGTTCAGCACCATTCGAGATTGATTATACAATTTGTTTACTTCAATCGGCGTAACATTTCGATTCGTAAAAATATGTTTTTTTTCGCGAAATAACCACTTGAAGATATTTTTCTCAATTGGCTTATATCGCCCTACAATATTGATACTTTGTGTTGAAAATTTTTCAACAATTTTCGTGAGCAATGTAATGCGTTTTTGATATTGATACAAAACACCGACAAATAAAATATCTATCGTTTTTTTGTTTTTTATCGGGTAATATAAGTTCACATCAGCGGCTTGCGGCAAAAAATAAGCCTTTTTCCCAAGTTTACTGTAATACTCGACATCTTTCTGTTCGTAAAAAAATGCGTAATCAACAAAATCAATATGACTGATACATTTTGGATAGCGAAACACACTATCATACATCCACAGCACAACTTTTGCAGTTTGTCTAAACAACGTTAATGTTTCCGATTTCAAAATCGCACCATTCAGCACCAATACCAAATCCGGATCAAATTTTAAAAACTGTGAAGTAATATAGTTTTGATATTTTGCAATATGTTTTTTTCTCAATTTTTCGCGGTTCAAAGAAAATTTGTGCTGCCATTTCAACCTCCCTGAAAACGGATGAATAGGCTCGTCATACGACTCCAAATACACGTCCCAGCCCAATGTTTGAAAAGCATTTTTCAGACTTTGGTTGAAGTTGAAATAACTTGGTCCTATGATGAAGATTTTAGACATTTCATAAAAACCGATTCATGGTGATTTAAGATTTTATTGAGCACACACACGCAAATTGCAGGTATTGCGCATCTGCATTTCCGGAAAGCGTCAAAATTGGATAAAACAATTTGGCTTTCCATGTGTTTGTTTTATTTATCCCTTTTAGAGTTTGCACGTCTAAATTCAGCCGGTGAAGCATTCTTTTTATCGACTTTTTTGTAAAAAATCGATAATGAGTTTTATCCAAGATGCCATCATTTGTATATTCCCAATCTTTTTTCAAAACAAAATTTACCCAATTTTTCCAAAATCGAACATTGGGAATCGACATGACAAATACACCGGATTTTTTGAGTTTGGCAGATAATTCCGCTAAAAAAAGCTCCGGGCTAGTCAAGTGTTCAATCACATCATTCATCACAATGCAATCAAAATACTCGTCAGGCAACTTATTTAGTAACTGTGTAACATCTCCGCAAAATACGTTATCTACAATTTTTTCTGCTTTTTCAACGCTTTCTGGATTCAACTCAACGCCCCATATTTTGCAAAATTGACGTTTTTTGATCTGTGCTGAAAACTCAGCATTTCCACATCCGATTTCTAAAATTTTCTGTGCAGAACTTGGCACAAATTGCAACATTTCGGAACGAAGTAAATTGTAGTAATTATTCATACTATTTTCAATGTCGGATTATTTGCAAATCTCTGAAAGACGTTGATATAAACGTGGAATATTGACTTCCCAAGAAAAGGCTTCCGCACGATGATGCCGTTCGGAAATATGCTCAAACACGTTGATTTTACCATCTATGATATCCTGAAGTTTTTTGGGCAGATTATCAAGCGTTATAATCTGCCCTATTTTTGCATCGTTTTGTATCGCGTCAAAAGCCACACCCATATCGGTAGACACTACATAGCACCCGGCATTTAAAGCCTCAATCAATGAAATATTATAACTTTCTTCCTTTACAGATGTCACGAGATATACTGCACTTGATAAATATTCGTTTTGGAGTTGTTTTTTATCTGAAACTGCACCTGTAAATATCACTTTATTTTTTAAATCGGGATTGTTTTTGAAAAAATCAGCAACTAGTTTTTCAAAATAGGGTTCAACTGGACCAACAAATTTTATACTCCAATCTTTAAAATTCAACTGTGGTAAAATGTTCAATAATCGATCATGGTTTTTATACGGAAATCCACGAAAACCTATTCGCCCACAAATTAGTATTATTTTCTTTTTCGAATGCATTTTCTCTATCAACTCCTGTTCATTCATGTTCGGTACATAAAATCCCGTTGGCAAATAAAACATTTTTTCTTTGAATAACTTTATTGGATAACCTTCCAATTCATTGGAACGTGGCATAGTTTCATAAGAAATCAAATCGAAATATTTACTCGCATACGCTTTTGTGAAAAATTTAATTTTTAGTCTTTTGAAAAAACCGGATTTGTCGTAAAAAAAATCGACAAAACGATTAAGATGGGCATCCAATTTTAAATAAACAAGCCCTTTTTTATTTAGCAATTTGAACACCCAAGCCAAAACTACTGCGTCCGGACAAAGAAAATAAACGTTTAAAATATCTATTTTTTTTGCATGGCGAATAACATACCACAAGTGCGAAAAATTAACAACATGTGGAACTCGAAATGTACGTTTAACAAAATGAACTTTCAACCCCTTAACTTCATTGTTCAAGTAGGGATAATCACCTTGCTTAATTGTAACTACAGTAGAATCAAATCCATATTTTTTGTGTAGTAAATATGGAATCATGCCAGTTTCTTTGGTTAGTTCATTATTAGTGATTTTGTAGGATGAAATTGTAGAAATACGAGGCATTTGCTTCATGGTTATCATTTTTTTTTAATTCTTGTTCGGTAGCTTTGGTAAAATATTTTGTTGAGATAGGTTTTTATTTGTTTTACCATCATAGCCGATTATGGTTTATCTTCTATTTGAAAACTTAATTCACAAACCTATATTTCAGCAACGTCCAAATCGCTTCGATCCCGTCATGCCATCTTAATTTTTTTCCTTCTTCGATAGTTCTTGGATAATATCGAATAGGATATTCTTGTATTTTGATTCCTTTTTTTGCAATTTTTGCAGTTATTTCGGGACAAAATTCAAATCTTGAACAATTCAACGGAATGCTTTTTAATAGTGCTGTATCAATCATTTTATAACATGTCGGTGCATCACTTAATCTCTGAAAATACAGAATATTCGCAACCAAACTGACCAAGCGTCCTCCCCAATAAAAATAAGAGCGTCTGCGTATATTTTGTCGACTAAAAAATCTTGAGCCGTAAAGCACTTTTAAATTGTGTTGTAAGTAATAGGTCAGCATCAAATTAATATCTTCTACATCGGTTTCCAAATCTGCATCTTGAATGATGGTTACCTCGCCGGAAATATGTTCAATCGCTGTTCGAATAGCCTGTCCTTTGCCTGCATTCTTTTCGTGTTTAAGATAAATGATATCCATACTGGGAATGGCCGGATGAGCTTTGATGAAATCTTGAACTTTTGTTTCGGTATCGTCTTTCGAAGCATCGTTAACAACAATAACTTCTTTTCGAATGTTGTCCACAAGTTGAAGATTTTTTAATTTTTCCAAAACAAGTTGAATCGTTTTGCCTTCGTTGTAAGCAGGGACAATGATAGATATTTTTTGCATAAAATTTTATATTGCTAAGTTATTTTCCAAACTGAAATTTATCAAGCCATGTGCCAAATTTTTCTGTCAAATACGATGATCCGACAAAAAACCACATCATCGGAATAAAGCAGAAAAAGAAGCGTTTTGCCGAATAATTCAATACATTTTCAATCGAATCCCAAACATAGTTGACTTGATAAATCACAATAAAGTAAAGAACAAAAGCCAAAACAATACACAGCAATGTATAAGCGTTGAAAACAAGTTTTTTCTTCCAAATAAAATACGCATTTGCAAGTGCAAAAATAGCAAATGCATCAAAAGAATAACCGTAATACTGGCGGTTTTTCATCAGAAAAACAAATCGTTCCCACATCACACCAAATTTCTCCGGATCCCAAAATAGTTTTGTGATAATAACACTTTCCGACCACATACCTGCTGTTTTCATATAAACATTCCACATGAGAAACGGAATAAACACAATAATTGCCCATGGAATAATCTGTAGCCATTTCTTTAAAAACAACATTCTTAAAAACAATACGGCGCCCAAAGCAAGCACAATAACAAGTCCTTCGTTGCGCGACCACAAGTTCATGGCCATAAAAACAGCCGATAAATACAAATCTTCCGAACGTTGCTCTTTGATCCAAAGCAGTCCGTAAATAACACCGATAGAAGCAAAGATCGCTTGAAGCACGTTAGTTGCAGACATGGATGACCACGCTATAAGTTCGGGTGTTACTATCATAAACAGCGTTATGATTATGGCAATCGTGTCTGTTGCCACACGCCTCATCACCGCATAAAACAAAACGGTAAAGCTTAAATACATAACAGCGTTAATAATTTTTGACAATTCCGCACCAAGCAAATAAGTGTAGGCGTAGGACAATTGAGTAAACGGCATATAAACAGCAACACTCGCCGGACTATTCACTCTTGGATGATAAATGGGATCAAATATGGTCAAGTTCGCGATACAGTGTTCTATCGCAATGGCGTAGCCTATACTTTCAAAACCATCAATACTATCTCTGTCAAATGTCGGAAAATACACACATTTCATAAAATTCATATAGGAAATATATGCAATCACAATCATGAATAAAATCCAAATCAAACTTATTTTCGGAAAAACAAACTTCTTGGGTATCGGATTGAGTAGTGAACGATCTCGAATTATTGCAAAACCTATTGGAATCAATCCAAATATAGCCGTTCCAACAAAAATTCTGTTTAATGTGATAGGCATTCCGAGCATTTCAATTAAAACCATCACCATGGTTTGAAGTGCAAGACCAAGCAAGAAAGCGCCACCAATTTTTTCGAGCATGGTGATGCGATTAAAAAAAACTTGAAGCCAGATATAGCCCAAGAAAAACGATATTAATAAACCTATAGCAACCATAATGTTATTGATTAGAATGAATTGGTAAAATTGCAATATTTGGACGATGTTCGGGATGAACCGGATATGACAAATAATCATAACCCCAACCATTAATGATGGCTACGTGAGTTACTTTTTCAAAATAAGGCGAATCTGTTTCCCACTCAAACACCACTTTTCGAGGTTGGAGATAACGAAAGTAAGCATATTTACTATAAGACCAATCGGCCATTCCTCGCAAACTTTGGTTAGGATCTTTTGGTGTTTCTGAGAAAACAGTATGTTTCGGAATTAAAATAATCGCAGAATCCGGCGTATGCTGTTTGATGTGATTGAGGAAAGCAATCGGAAATCCGATTTTTAATTGATAACGCTCATCAACAGAAAGGTTGGGATGTTTTTTGATCACTTCCATATTTCCTTTAAGCAGACTGTCGTACACCCAACGATAGCCGTCAGCAGAATTTTTGATTTGAATCAATAAAAATAATCCGACTAATGCTATTAAGGCTTGTTTACCAAACTTTACCACAACATCGAACGAACTTTTTTGCGGAGCTTTCGGCGGTTTTTGAGCGGGTTTCGGAAGTTTTGGATTGGGTTGTTTTTTATTCATATTTATTTTGAATATTAGTTTTGCAAAGATACGAAAAAATCTGAAAATAACACAATACTTTATTTCACCGCAATCGTTTCAATCTCAACAAGCACACCGAGCGGAAGCTTTTGCACCGCATACGCGGCACGAGCAGGCGGATTCACCGAATAGTAAGTTCCGTAAACTTCGTTCATTGCTGCAAAATGATCCATTGTGCTCAACAAACAGGTTGAT
>JAIRRI010000036.1 GCA_031256055.1 Bacteroidales bacterium | reverse complement strand
GCTGCCGTTGCACAGTTTTCGTTTTTGATGGTGCTAATTCCTATTCTCGGTGAAAATTTACTAACCGTGATGAAAATGATGAAAAGCGGTTTTGTTGCAGCAGGTGGAACTTCGACAATTGCTTTGTTAATAGGTTTTTCAGCAGCATTCATCAGCGGTTTATTGGCATGTAAATTCATGATTAATTTAGTGAAAAAAGGAAAATTAATATACTTTGCAATCTATTGTGTATTGATTGCTATTGTTGCGTTTATGTTATAATCGGTTAATGATTAATGGTTAATGGTAAAAAAACTTAACCATTAATCATTAACCATTAACTACTGACCCAGTGTTTATGAAAAAACCGATCATTTTCTTTTTGTTTTGCGCCTTAACTATTGTCGTTTACGGACAAACAAAATCCGCAAAAGCCGATAGATTCTATAATTTAGGATTGAACGATTATGACGCAGGAAAAATCCAATCCGCTATTTCGCATTTCAAAAATGCACTTTCTGAAGACCCTAATTATGCGGAAGCGTGGCTAATGTTGGGCGAAACTTACGAACAAAATAACATGCCCGATAGTGCTATTTTTGCTTATCGAAAATTTGCCGACCTTAATCCGAGCATTCATCCGCGAGCGCTTTACAATTTGGGTGCTTTGGAATATGCACAAGGACTTTACGAAGAATCCGAACACCATTTTTTACAATATTTGACGTTTCCCATTCGTAGCGAGGAAACCAGAGCAAGAGCCAACGCCAGCTTAGAAAAAACGCGAATAGCCATACGATTTATGAACAATCCTGTTCCGTTCAATCCCATCAATTTAGGCGACAGCATCAACACGGAACATGACGAATATTTCCCAATGTTGACCGTTGATCAAAAAACGTTATTATTCACAAGACGTTCCAAAATAGAAATTGATGTTCCACTGAGCGCTACTCAAAGAGGCGGAGTAAGCAATAAAGTATCATCTTACCGAGAGGATTTTTACATCAGCACATTCAACGATAGTACGCAAACTTGGAGCAAAGCCGTTCGCATGCCCGAGCCTGTAACCAGCGAAGATAACGAGGGTGCGCAAAGCATTTCACCCGATGGACGGTACTTATTTTTCACAGGTTGCAATCGTCGCGATGGGTTTGGCAGTTGCGATATTTACGTGAGTAAAAAAACAGGCGATGTTTGGGGACGACCGTTTAATCTTATGGATCCGATCAATACTCGGGCTTGGGAATCTCAACCCTCTATTGCGCCCGATGGGAAAACATTGTATTTCGCAAGCAATCGCCCCGGCGGAAAAGGAGGTAGTGATATTTGGGTAAGTGAACTTTTAGATAACGGTTTGTGGTCGGAGCCTGTTAATCTTGGCGATAGTGTGAATACCTCAGGCAATGAGGGTTCGCCGTTTATTCACTACGATAATCAGACCTTGTATTTTGTGTCAGACGGACATCCTGGATTAGGCGGAAAAGATATTTTTTATACCAAGAAAAAACCGGATGGAACTTGGGGAACGCCTGTAAATTTGGGCTATCCCATCAATACACACAAAGACGAAATCAGTTTTTTTGTAAATTCAACGGGCGATATGGCGTATATTGCTTCGGATCGTCCAGGAGGAAAAGGCGGACAGGATATTTATGCGTTTGAATTGTATAGCGAAGCAAGACCTTTGGCAGTAAGTTATTTGCAAGGAAAACTGTTTGATGCAAGCACCCTTTTACCTTTAGATGCAAAGTTTGAAATCATCAATCTGCGAACAGGGGAAGTGGTTGCAAGAGCCGAGTCCGACGAGGTTTCGGGAGATTTTTTGGTGAGCTTGCCATCTGACGGAGAGTATGCTTTGAATGTTTCAAAAGATGGCTATTTGTTCCATTCCGAGCATTTTGAATTGGGCGATATTGCCAATCAAATTAAGCCGAGAATGATTGATGTTCCGCTTGCAGAAATTAAAAAAGGCGAAAGCATGGTGCTGCGAAACATCTTTTTTGAAACGAATGAATTTCGTTTAAAACCTGAATCCACGCAGGAATTGGAGCGTTTGGTAAAAATGATGAGAGAAAATCCAAACATTCAAATCGAAATCAGCGGACACACCGACAATACGGGTAGCGAAAGCCTCAACCAACGACTTTCCGAAAATCGCGCCAGAGCGGTTTATGACTTTCTAATTAGTCGAGGTATCAACACCAATCGTTTGAGATATGTTGGTTTTGGTATGTCAAAACCCATTGCGCCTAACGATACTGAGGAAGGTCGCGCACAAAACCGCCGTACTGAAATAAAAATTCTTTAATAATGGTTAATGGTTAATGATTAGTGATAAATTTATGACCCACCATTAACCATTAATCACTAAATCATTAATCATTAATCATTAAAAAATGTTCAACCCCAACACCATCGCAATCCCCAACGGCAATTTCTTCGGCTTCCCTTATTCTGTCGAAGAAAGCGAAATCGTACTCGTTTCCGTGCCTTGGGACGTAACTACGTCTTATCGTGCAGGCACTTCCAAAGCACCCGAAGCCATAAAAAATGCTTCGTTGCAATTAGATTTTTTTGATTTCGATGTTGAGCGAGCGTGGGAAACCCGCATTGGAACAGAGGTTTTGAATGACACAATTATTGATGCAAATAAAACCTAT
>JAIRRI010000011.1 GCA_031256055.1 Bacteroidales bacterium | reverse complement strand
TTGTAGAGACGCACGGCCGTGCGTCTCTGCATGAATTGCTATTTCCAAAGCACGGATTGTGCGTTGTTTGGTTTCTAAATCCGTTGTGTTGTGTGTAGATTTTAATGCTTGTAAACGTGCGATTAAATCAGCATGTTCGAACGTATTCATTTCATCATGAAAAGCCTTATCAATTGGCACTTTCGAAAACTCGTAATGTTGCAAAATCGCAGATAAATAAAGCCCTGTTCCACCACATAAAATCGGTGTTTTTTTTCGTGAAACGATAGTGTTATATGCGTTATGAAAATCCGAAACAAAATCAAACACACTATACTCTTCGCCTGGATTTCGAATATCAATCAAATGATAGGGAACCGATTTTCCGTCCACCACATATTCGCTCAAATCCTTACCTGTTCCGATGTCCATCCCCCGAAACACTTGTCGCGAATCGGCAGAAATAATTTCCCCGTCGATTTTCGCAGCCAATCGTGTGGCATAATGTGTTTTTCCGCAAGCCGTAGGTCCCAAAATGGTAATCATTTTGCAAAAATACGGAAAAATTGTTAATAACTCGACAATTTATTAACAAAATGACGTTTTTTTTGCAAAAAATATACGAAAATCGAAATTCGAGCGTTATATATATGAACTGGTTCGTCATTCCGAGCGTAGTCGAGGGACCCCGAAGGGCTCGGCGAAGCCAATCCCCTTGCTTATGGGATGTCTCGACTACGCTCGACATGACGGCATAAAAAACAAACAAAATGAAAAAACTCTTCACATCCTTCACAAATTTTTTCGGTTTCAGCAAAAGCGAACGCCGCGGTATCGTTGCTCTTTTGAGCATTTTGGTAGTCTTAATGATGGGCATTCAAATGATGCCGTATTATTCGAAATCGCATAATCTGTCCATTACAGATGAGATTTCGGAAAGTCATCGTTCGAATATTGACAACGATACGTCCGTAGGGGCGCAAAATCTTGCGCCCCTACATTCGCCACAACTGTCTCAACATTCATCCCAACAAAATCCTCAACGCAGTTTTCAACCTGTTCGTGGAAAAAAACCATTTACCGTTCAGGCAAACACCTGCGACACGTTAGATTTACAGCAAATTCGTGGCATCGGCTCAACAATTTCCAAGCGTATTATCAGGTACAGAGAGCAACTCGGCGGATTTGTTCGCAAAGAACAATTGCTTGAAGTTTGGGGCATAGATTCTGCGAGATACGCGCAAATCGAAGCTGCGTTCATCATCGACAAAAAAAATATTCGCAAACTCAACATCAACACAGCAACCATTAGAGAGTTGCAAAATCATCCGTATTTGGATTATTATCAAGCCAAAGCCATCGTTCAAACCCGCGATAAACAAGGGCTTTACGAAACTATCACCGATATTTTGAAACTCGCGTTAATAGATCGGGAAACATTTGATTTAATCAAGGATTATCTCGAATTGTAATTATCCAAATAACTCCGAAAACACTTCATACATTCCGGAAACGGGAACAATTTTTATTTTGGAATTCGCCGGCTCGGATTTGTAATCCGTGCCTTTCAAATTATATTTCGAAACAAAAATTCGTTCAAATCCTAATTTTTCGGCTTCCGCCAAACGCTGCTCTATGCGGGTTACAGGACGAATTTCGCCCGTCAAACCCACTTCCGCAGCAAAGCAATCTCTTGGCGAAACGGCTATATCGCTGTTCGATGATAAAATCGCTGCAACCACTGCCAAATCTATCGCAGGGTCGTCTACACGAATTCCGCCTGCGATATTCAAAAATACATCCTTTGCGGAAAGCTTGAATCCGCAACGCTTTTCAAGTACTGCGAGCAACATATTTAACCGTCGCAAATCAAATCCCGTTGCCGAGCGCTGTGGCGTGCCGTAAACTGCCGAACTCACCAAAGCCTGTATTTCTATCAACATTGGACGTGCGCCTTCAATCGTCGCAGCAATCGCTGTTCCGCTGAATTGCTCGTCGCGTTGCGAAAGCAAAATCTCGGAAGGGTTAGGCACTTCGCGTAATCCTGTGCTTTGCATTTCGAAAATTCCCAATTCGGAGGTTGAGCCAAAACGGTTTTTTATCGAACGTAAAATTCGATAACCATGATTGCGGTCGCCTTCAAATTGCAACACAGTGTCTACCATATGTTCCAAGAGTTTCGGACCGGCAATGCTGCCGTCTTTCGTGATGTGTCCGATGATAAACACGGGCACATTCGATTGTTTAGCGAATTTTTGCAATTCGGCGGCGCATTCCTTGATTTGCGAAATGCTGCCTGCCGACGAATCAATGCTGTCGGTGTGCAACGTTTGAATGGAATCAATCACGACCATACTTGGTGATAATTCGGCGATTTGCTGAAAAATGTTTGTGGTTGAAGTTTCGTTCAAAATGTAACACGGCGCATTAGTCAAACCCAAACGATCGGCGCGCATTTTGAGTTGCTGTTCGCTTTCTTCGCCGCTTACGTAAAGCACTTTTTGGTTTTTCATTTGCAGTGCTACTTGCAACATCAACGTTGATTTCCCGATACCCGGTTCGCCACCCACCAAAACTAATGAGCCACTCACCAATCCACCGCCCAACACGCGATTGAGTTCGCCGTTGTACGTGTTGATTCGTGCCTGTTGATCTGAGCTGATTTCCGCAACTAATTGCGGTTTGGAAACTTTTGTAAAACCAACGGATTTTTTCCAAGCCGATTTTTCCTCACGTTGAATAATCTCTTCAATATAGGTATTCCATTCGTTACACGACGGACATTTGCCAATCCATTTTGCAGATTGTGCACCGCAACTTTTGCAAAAAAATGTTGTTTTTGCGCCCTTACTTTTCATTTTCGGGACTTACCGGAGGAGGGGATTGTTTGAGTTTGTCTTGGTTGTATTGTTTGGTCGTTGGTAGTTTATTCATCCAACGGTGAAAAGACATGGCTTCCAAAACGGTGAAAACCAAGTAATACGCGATGAAAGAAATCAAGAATGCAAAAACCAAAGATTTTTCTTTCACGGTAAATACGTAGATGGATAGAGCAACCAAATAGATGAATAATTTGGCGTATTTGGCGACTTGGTACTGTTTGAGCAAAGTTTGGGTTTTGTGTTGTCCGAATTTTACCACGAAAGCAAACACAAGCCATTGTACCGCAGTAACAAACAGCAATAGGATAAACCACAAGGGATGAACGAGATTTGGCCAAAAATATTGTCCGAACGAAGAAGCGATGGCTAACAACACGCCTGCGATGATGAGTTTGGTCGTGTATTTTTTTAAAGGTGAAATTGACATGATGATTTAATTTGTTTATTTTTCAGAATAATTTTTGTCGTCTTTGTTGAGGTTCATTTTGCAATGACCATGGAATACAGCACCCGTTTCGATAGAAATAGTGTTAGTTTTTACATCTCCAACGAGTTGGGCTGTGGATTTTAAAGCCAGATGCTGTTCGACCTCAACAGTTGCGTTGATTTGCCCTTCGATTTCGCCGTTTTGGCAAATGATGGTTCCCGTGATAGTTCCGGCTTGACCGACGATAAGTCTGCCCTTAGTCGTGATATTGCCTTCAAAACTGCCGTCGATACGGATATTCCCGGGTGTGTGAAACTCACCTTTGATAGCGGTTCCTGTGCTGATGATGTTGTAAGAGCTGAGTGTTTCTAAATCTTTGGCCATAATTTTGGATTTGATTTTTTTGCAAAAATACGAAAAAAAAATGATATTTATACAAATTTTGGAAATTATTTTTTAGAACACTTGTATTACCAATTGTAAAAACGACTTTTTTTGTAGTTTTTGTGTAGGGAAATAAAAAAGCCTTCACAAAAACATTTGTAAAGGCTACTCCCTTGCTCCCCCTGCTGGACTTGAACCAGCGACCCTCTGATTAACAGCCAGACAGCCATTGTTTTTTGATGGTTTTCAAAATTTATCATTTTCCATAAGCTTCTGTATAACACGATTTTATACTATGTTTCCGTAAGACGATTTTTTGTTAATAAATGATGTTTTCGGATAGTTGTGTGTAGTTTGTGTGTAGGTAAATTTGTTGTAACTTTGTAGTTGTTTATCAATTATGAATTCAAAATTACAAAAATATGTTAAGTTACACAAAAGAAGGCGTAAGTTTGAATCTGTTTCATGAAAACAGGTATATCGCCAAAGACAATTTGAAAGCAATCAAACTCGTGGTTTGTTTTCGTAGAGAACGCAAGTATTTTCAAACTGGTGTCAGTCTATCCGATGAGGATTTTGCACAACTATTCACTTGCAAAAAAAAGACCGTTATCGAAAGTCGGCAAAGCTTGGAACGAACGTTTTACAAGTTCAAAACAATCATTGATGCCTTGCTTGAGAAAAACAAATTTTCGTTCGACAATATCGAACGTCAGTTGGGACATCATGCAAATTTGTTGGTCAAAGATTGCTTTGATAGAAAGATTGCCACACTAAAAGAAAACAATCAGTTCGGTTCTGCATCAAGTTACGATCTTGCGTATAAAACAATCTGCGAATTTGATTCTCGAAAACAACTCGACTTAAAACACATAACCGTTGATTGGTTAAAAAAATATGAGCGAAAAATGTTAGAAACAAATCGTTCTTACACAACAATCGGGATTTATGTTCGAAACATACGAGCCGTTATGAATGAGGCGATATTGTCGGAATCGTTAGACCGTTCGTTCTATCCGTTCGGGCGAGGAAAGTATGAAGTACCAACTGGCGAAGCACGAAAATTGGCGTTGCCGTTGCATACCATCAAACGAATTTTTCAATATCAAAGTTTGACCGATCCGACGATTTCCAAATACAAAGATTTATGGTTGTTTTCATATCTTTGCAATGGTGCGAATTTCAACGATATTTTGCGATTAAAATTCAAGAATATCAACGGCGATGAAATTTCTTTTTTGCGAGGAAAAACGATTAACACATCAAGAAAAAAGAAATCCGTTGTTGCTTATCTGACCGATGAAATGCGAGCAATCATCAAGCGTACCGGCAATCCTGTTCAACTTCCCGACAACTATATCTTTCCGTACTTATGTAATTGTCTAACTCCGGAAGCAGAGTACAAAATGGTGCAAGATGTTATCAAACGCACCAACGACCGTATGGATCGTATCTCGAAAGCACTCGAAATTCCAAAAGTAACCACATACACTGCCCGACATTCCTACGCCACCGTTCTCAAACGTAGCGGTGCGAATATTGCTTTCATAAGCGAAAGTTTGGGACATTCGGATTTGAAAACCACCGAAAATTATTTGGCGAGTTTCGAGACCGAAGAACGTGAGAAAAATGCAAAATTTCTGACCGCATTTGGATAAAAATGCAAAATATTTGGTTTTGTCGAAAATAATGCGTATCTTTGCGACAAAATTAGAGCATAAAACAATATGAAAAGCATTGATGATAAAATAATTGCAAAAGTTAAAAAGTGCGGTAGGGGTAAAGGATATTTTTCCTCCGATTTTGCCTCGTATGGAGAAGGTAAATCGGTATCAAAAGCATTAGAAAGATTGGTTAAATCTCAGATGTTACTTCGGGTAGCAAGGGGACTTTATTACTATCCAAAAATTGATAAAAAACTTGGATTAGGTATTTTATATCCATCTTGGGACGAAGTGGCATTAGCCATTGCCAAACGGGACAAAGCTCGGATTGCTCCCACCGGAGTATATGCACAAAATCGGTTGGGGTTATCAACGCAAGTACCAATGAACATTGTTTTTTTGACGGATGGCTCTCCTCGAAGGATAAACATTGGTAAAGGAAAGGGTATTTTATTTAAGCACACCGCACCTAAAAATTTAGCCTTTCAGAGTGAACTGGCGATGCTTATCGTATTTGCATTAAAAGAAATCAAACAAGAAAATGTTACGCAGGAACATTTGGATAAAATCAAATCTTTGTTACAAAAAGTGCCGAAATCAGAGATTATGAATGATGCCAAACTAATGCCTGCTTGGATTAAATCAATAATTATGAAATTGTATGAATAGATATTTTAACTCCACCGCTGATGAACAACGAATGATCATTCAGCAAGTCGCTAATAAAATGATATTACCTCCGCAAGCTATTGAGAAAGACGTGTGGGTAACAGCCCTTGTAGAAATTGTGTTTTCGTTGCCGTTTGCCGATAAATTGGTATTCAAAGGCGGAACTTCGTTAAGTAAAGTTTGGAACGTGATTGAGCGTTTTAGTGAGGACATTGATTTGTCGATTGACCGACAACACTTCGGTTTGGAAGGAGATTTGACTAAAAAGCAGTTAAAAAATCTACGCAAACAATCTTCACTTTTTGTGAAAGAGGAATTTTGTACTGCCTTACAGGATGCAGTTAGTAAGTACGGTTTGCAAGATTACTGTTCGGTCGAAGTTGAACCCGACGGAACAGGCGACGGCACTTATCCCGAACCTCGAAAAGTTTTTATTCGCTATCAATCGCTTTTTGGTAAGTTGGATTATATATCTTCCGAAATTGTCTTAGAAATTGGGGCAAGAGCATTGACAGAACCAACATCTAAGATGTCTGTAAGAAGTTTTGTTTCCGAGAATTCCGCCTTCAATACATCCGTTACAGATTTGGAGATTATTACCATAGTACCCGAGAAAACATTTTTAGAAAAAGCATTTTTGCTGCATGAAATTTTTACGGGAACCGGTTCTATGAAAGCCAATCGGAAGTCTCGACATCTGTACGATTTGGAGAAAATGATGGATAAGGATTTTGCTATAAAAGCACTTTCCGACCACGAACTTTGGAATGCCATACAGCATCATCGCTCAATCTTTACGCCTGTAAGGGGCATAGAGTATACTTCGAATATTCGTGGAAGTATCAGTATTATTCCTCCGAAAAATATCATTGATGAATGGCAGCAAGATTATGAAATGATGCAACAAACCATGATACACGGCGAATCTTTATCATTCGACAAACTCTTGAAACGATTAGAGAAATTGCAGGAAAGGTATAGAGCTACGTTCTAATTTTGTCCCACAAATATGATAAATGTGGGACAAAAGATCATCGTTTTTTGAATCACTTTTGGCACAAATTTATGCTAAATGTGTGCCAAAACCAAACATAAAATTCAGACTTATTAAATTCATAATCAAATAAAAACGACAACAATGGAAAGGTGAGGTGAAAAATTATTTTTTGGGAAATAATTTGATAGATATTTTTGTGCTGTAAGTATTAAAAAACATGAAACCAAACGAACCATAAATCATGAAAAGAAATCTAAATCCGCAGGCTGTGAAAATTCTGAAAATATTCCACATTTTTTTCGGTTTCAGTTGGGTAATTGGCGGTATTGCACTTTGTATGTTGATTTTTGTTGTTCGTCCGCAATCGGGCGATGAACTTTATATGCTGTACAGAATACTGCAACTTATCGACTATTATCTTATTATAGTTGGTGCTATAGGTTGTTTGGTAACAGGATTGATATATAGCATTTGGACAAATTGGGGATTTTTCAAATACTCTTGGGTTGCTGTTAAATGGATATTGTTAATCCTGCAAATTTTGGTAGGAACATTTATTTTAGGACCGGCAGTAGATAACAACGTTATTATTGCCGACCAACTTCGTGATGCGGCTTTTTTAGACCCTGTTTTTCTTAATAACATTCAAACCACGCAAATAATAGGAACAATTCAAACTTTATTGTTGTTGTTCGTAATCGTTATTTCAGTTCAGAAGCCGTGGAAAAAGAAAAAAATATAATTTTCACTGAGCAACAAAAACAAAGATAATGATAAACTGGTTTAGAAAATCCAAGAAAGATGTCCTTTCAAATGTAAATGAACTTTCGAAAGAGGGGGAAATCAACGAAATTTCAGATGATAAAAATACGTTTAGTTTACTTGAACAAATCGAAGTAAATTCTGACGATGACACACCCTTTATTATTGAAAATACAAGTGATTTGGAAGAAGTGGAGCAAATAGAACGTGGTATAGAAACGCCTTACGATCCATATTTAGATTTACCTGACTATAAGTTTCCAACATTAGATTTGCTCGAAGACTACGATGTTACAAACGAACAGTTTGTTTCTCTAAAAGAAGTGTTAGATTCGCCAAATTTCAAAGAAACAGAATTTGACTTGCCGATTGCAATTGGAAAAACAGAGCAAAAAGAGTGCTACGTGATAGATTTGGCAAAAATGCCACATATTCTTATGGCAGGAGCAACCGGACAAGGAAAATCGGTTGGCTTGAATACGATCATCGCTTCATTGTTGTACAAAAAACATCCTGCAGATTTAAAATTTGTGTTGATAGACCCAAGAATAATTGAACTGTCGGATTACAACAAAATCGAACGCCATTATTTGGCAAAATTACCAAATTTTGACGATGCGATCATTACAGATACAAAAAAAACAGTTGATACATTAAATTCGCTGTGCGTAGAAATGGATATGCGTTACATCTTGTTGAAAAATGCACAGGTCAAAGGAATTAAAGATTACAATGCTAAATTTGTTTCTCGAAGATTAAATCCAAATGATGGACATCGCTATTTACCATACATAGTTTTAGTAGTTGACGAATTTGCAGATTTGATTATGACAGCAAACAAAGACGTTGAATTACCAATTAATCGTTTAGCACAATTGGGAAGAGCTGTTGGCATTCATTTGATCATAACTACAAATCAACCATCAATAAATGCTATCAAGACTATTAAAGTAAATGTTCCTGCACGCATCGCTTTTCGTGTTGCATCTAAAGCTGATTCCAAAAAGATTTTAGATCGTGATGGAGCAGAAAAATTAAATGGAGAAGGCGATATGTTATTATTTACGGGGAACAAACTAATCCGAATTCAATGTGCATTTGCCAATATGTCGGAAATTGAAAGGATAGCGGACTTTATTGGCGAACAACGTGGGTATCCCGAAGCCTACGAACTTCCCGAATGTGTTGATGAGTCTATCGGATTTGGAGGTGGAATGGTTTCAGCAGACGAACGTGATTCGACGTTTGACGATGCCGCACGTTTAATCGTATCTTCTCAAAGTGGCTCCACATCACTTATTCAACGAAAATTAAAATTGGGTTATGCACGTTCCGGACGATTAATGGATCAACTCGAAGATGCCGGAATAG
>JAIRRI010000042.1 GCA_031256055.1 Bacteroidales bacterium | reverse complement strand
ATCGTGTTCAAACGACAGATTCCATCAAAAAAATCGGAAATTTTGATTATCGAAAGTTTTTAGCCAGAAAGCAGATTTTTCATACCATTTATTTAAATCAACGCTCTTGGAAAAAAGTTGACGAAAACGGTAGAAGCCCAGTACGCGCCTACGCAATCAATGTGCGAGATAATTTTTTATCGACGCTCTCACAACAAGGTATTACAGGTGCGGAATATGCTGTAACCTGTGCGATTTTGCTGGGTTATGGCGCAGAACTCACACCAGAATTGCGAAAATCCTATCAAAATTCGGGCACTGTGCATATTCTCAGCGTTTCGGGATTGCATGTCGGGCTTTTTGCCATGGTGGTCATGCACCTGCTTTTTTTCTTGCGAGGCGAACGTTGGAAATTGATTTTGAAGGCAGTAGTCGTATTGACTTGCATTTGGAGTTACGCGCTAATTACAGGTTTTGCACCATCCGCATTAAGATCTGCAATCATGTTCACATTCATCATATTAGGAAAATGTATGGAACGACGAACTTCCGTTTACAATTCGTTGGCAACTTCCGCAATCGTGCAACTGTCCTACGATCCAATGGTATTGTATGCACTCGGATTTCAATTTTCGTACTTGGCTGTACTCGGTATTGTAATGACTCAGATGCTATTTGCAAAATTTTGGACGCCGAAAAACAAGGTTTCAAGATACGTTTGGGAATGTATCACGGTGTCTATTGCAGCGCAACTCACAACAACTCCGCTGTCGATTTACTATTTTAACCAATTTCCTAACTACTTCATTCTCGCGAATATAATTGCTTCGCCACTCAGTGTTTTGATTATTCCGTTGGGTATGACGATTTTGGTTTCAGCACCAATTTCCTCAGTCGTAGCAAGCATTTTCGGAAAATTGCTGAACCTAACCATTTGGATTTTGAATCAAAGCGTTTCCATTATTGAGCAGTTACCTCTAAGCGTTTGGAAAAATTTGGAATGGTCGAAATTTGAAATGGTATTGGCATATTTGACTATCGGGTGCTTGCTCACTGCTGTTATCAAACGTCGTAGAACGCCCGTTTGGGCTGGGTTAGCATGCCTTGTCCTTATGACCGGCAATATGTTTTTTCGAGAATTGAGCGCCGTTTTCTAACGTTTTGAAAACGACTCTAACTCAGTACGGATTAGGTTTTGCAAACTATCTGAACATTTTACCAATGGCAAACGCAATTCATTCTCGCAAAATCCGAAATTATTCATCATGGTTTTTATGCCTGCCGGATTTCCTTCAGCAAACAGCAGAGGAATAAGATGTTCAAATTCATCAAGTTCTTTTTGGGCTAAATCAAATTTGCCGGCTAATGCTGTTCTAATCATCGTTGAAACCTGCGTTGGTAGTGCATTTCCGAGTACCGAGATCACCCCTGATCCACCAGCTTCTATGATTTCCAAAGCCAGAGCGTCATCGCCCGAAATCACTTGAAAACCAGAAGACTTCAAGCGAATAATGTCTTTAATTTGCGTCATATCGGCAGACGCTTCTTTAATCCCAACGATGTTAGAATACGCATTTGCCAATTGAAGTGTTGTGTCGGCTGTCATATTAACTCCACAGCGCGATGGAATATTATACAAAATAATCGGCAGAGGGGAATTTTTTGCAATTTCCGAAAAATGCTGAAACAGACCTTCTTGTGTCGGTTTATTATAATACGGAACAACCGACAAAATACCGCTTACTCCTGAGAAATCAGATGTTCTAAGGATTTCGACACATTCCGAAGTACTGTTCATCCCCACACCCACGACGATTGGCACGCGTCCATCAACTTCTTCCACGATAATTCTGACGACGACATCACGTTCAAACACACGCAGCGTAGGTGTTTCGGAGGTTGTACCCAAAGCCACAACATAATCGACACCTCCTGCAACAACGTGATTGACTACACGTTTCAACGCTTCAAAATCCACAGAACCATTCGTTTTGAACGGTGTAATAAGCGCAACTCCAGTACCTATAAATTTATCAGCCAGCATGTTAGATGTTTTTGAAATCAATTGCAGTCTCGGTTTGGTTAAAAACCTCGAAATATCCAAGAATAATATTTATAAACTCGTCTAAAGTCGTTGTATTTTTGATTTCCAGTGTGAAATCGAAGATTTTCAAACCCCATTCGCTTACACGCCCAACCTTAAATGTAGCATGAGAAGCGTTGGCAACGTATAGATTTTGAAAATGATCTGTCAAACTTAAATCAAAAAAAATGTCGAAGTGCTGCCTCACAAACATATTCACAATAGCATCGTGCGGAATTCGATTAGAGCCAAGCTCAGACTTGGTAAACAGTCCAAAATTGGGGCTTTCCGAAACTTCCTTAGGTTTTTCCTTACTATCTGAATAAGCTAACAACATTGTCGATATCCCTCTATTTCTCAAATGGTTGGCGAATTTATTGACAGTTTCGTAAGAGGCTTTCCCATTATAATGAAAGTAAATACCAACACTCTTAGCCAAGTCTAAACCAATCATTTGACGACGGCGCTTTAGTTTTTTGGCTATTTTACGCATTCGTCGAGACCATCGAAATGTCTTAAAATTCTCAATGATTTTCATTCGCATCGAAATTTTGCACAAAGATACAATTTTTTTTGGAAAAAACCAATTTTTTTGTTAATTTTGCAAAAAAAATTTATGAAACTAACATTTTTAGGAACAGGAACATCGCAAGGTATCCCAGTAGTAGCCTGCGATTGCAATGTTTGTAAATCAATAAATGAGAAAGACAAGCGTTTGCGCTCGTCAGTTCTTATAGAAACTGACGACAAAGTTTTTACGATTGATGCAGGACCTGATTTTCGTCAACAAATGCTTCGTACAAATATTAAACATTTGGATGCTATTTTATTAACTCATGCCCATTTTGACCATATCGGAGGATTAGATGATGTGCGTTCATACAATTATTTGCAGCAATCTCCTATAGATATTTACGGCAATGAATTGACTATAAATGGATAAAACATACATTTGATTATGCTTTTAAACACTCGAAATATCCAGGGTTACCTGAGTTTCGGACGCATATTGTCAACGACGAACCTTTCCAGATCGGCACTCAAACCATTATTCCAATAGAGGTTCTACATCATCGTTTGCCAATATTGGGCTATCGTATTGACGATTTGGTTTATCTTACCGATGTAAAACACATTGAGTCAAAGCAATTAGAGAAAATCAAAGGTTGTAAAATTTTAATCATAAACGCCCTAAAAAAAGAAGAGCACTTCTCGCATTTAACTTTGAAAGAAGCGCTCGACATTGTTGAAATCGTGCAACCTGAGCAGACGTATCTCACGCATATCAGCCATTTTATGGGGAAACATGAGGACGTTAGTCGCGAATTGCCTGCAAATGTGTATTTGGCGTATGATGGGTTAGAATTTACAATTTCACTATCTTCTTCGTAACAAAATCCTCTGTATCAGTTTGTATTCTAATAAAATAAATACCTGTCTGCAAATGTGAAATATTGATGAGGTGATTTGTAGATGAAGTAGTTAGGTTATAAGATAGTAATTTTTTACCAACCCTATCAAAAATCGTAATATTTTCAATTTTCAATTTTCCACTTTCAATTCTAAACTCTCCAGTCGTCGGATTTGGGTAAATGTTTATTTTTGAAATATCTGTCTCACTAATTCCAACAGGAGTGAGAGTAGCATGTAAAGTGATTTCTGTTACCTGATTTCTGGGATCATTACTTATCAGTTTGAAACTTCCAAAATAGTTCTCAATTTTTGCAGGATTGTTAAAATTGTACAACAACGTTATTGTGAGAGAATCGCCTTCAGGAATTGTTCCATATAATGGCTCAATTGTCAGCATTTCATCAAAATCAATATCGGTAATTTCAATAACAAGGTCTGCATTCCCGATATTAGAAACCGTGATATAGTCTTCAATAATTGTTGATGCTTCTAGATTTACGGATGAACTTACTTTATTTAAACTTAAACCAGGTTCAGGAGGTAAAGTTCCCAAAATAAATTTGTGTGGATCCGGAGCACCGATATAAGGATGACATTCTCTCCTTCCGGATTCATCAGCGGCAAAAACATAATATTCGATTAAACCGCTTGGCAAACCGCTAATGTTTACTTCCCAAGTACTACCTTCAGTATTTTCCATGTTGTATGCAGTATATTCACCACCATTTACCCTAAGATAAATCATTGCAGAATCGGAATAGATTGTGTTTTGACAATAAGAGTATAGTTCTGTGCTAAAAGTAAGCGTTCCTGTGTTTTCAACTTCTGCAAAATAGGGCTGGTGCTTGATATAGAGCATACATCTATCTGCAATTTCGTGCGTGCGGCAATGCAACGCATCGGTATTCCACCACGAGTTATAATTAATTCCTATAATCTCATAGCCCGGCATGGCTTCTTGGTATACTTGTAGAGCAGCAATATCGTTAGCATTAGTAGTCGCATTAGTAGTAGGAATAAAAACTTTATTATTTAATATCAATGAGTTAGTGTAAGGAGTTGTAGGGCCACTATAGGTTGCCGCTCCTGGTGCATCAACTCTGAAAACTTGCATGGGTGTTCCATAAGAAGATGTGAGTGATGCGAAATAATTTGCCGCATTTTCAAACTTTTGCCAATTTGGATTATTCGTGGGAACGCGCGAAACCAAAACTTTATCAGGCGCAAGATATTTACTCCAACAATCAATGTGTTGAATATTGTCGAAAGGAACTATGGGGTCTGCAATAAAATGATAGTCTTCAATTCCCATATAGTCTAAAAAGTGCTGTTTAATTTGTGCTGTTGTATAGCTTGAGTTTTCGGTAAGTGTCAACGTTGTAGAAGCAGCTTGAGTAATACCGTTGTTCATAAAATTTCCGCCACAAAGAGTAAGATTAGCAACGTATCTATTAATAGTTGGTCCATTTGACGACATGTGGGTTGCAAGCTTGCCATTTATCTGATTATCATTGGGTCGAGGTCTGTTATATGTAAAATCATACATAGCCATTTCACTATTATTAATTGCCATGAACCAAGGGCCATAATCGCGTGTCCAATAGGTATCCGTATTTGCTATTAAAAACTCGCAATTAGCGATATTCACTCCGTTTGAAGCATATTGACCCCGTACTGTATTTTCTTGAGATGTGCTTGATACTATTGTAATTACCTTTATATCTTTTGTCATCTCTACAATTAATGACATCGGAATACCAAAAGGATAGCGAATAAGCACAGCTTCCATGGGTTCCCACTCTGCTATGGGGCGTATTTGCCCTACTGGAGCAAGAGTAGGGGTTATTCTAAGTGTGTCATATCCTTTGCTTTTCGCCCACTCTATTTCTTGCTGAGAGGGCGTATGATATAACCTGATTCCGTCTTTGTTGTAAATAGATTGAGCAAAAGTGATGAAAGTGCTTGCAGTAAGTGCAATAAAAAGGAGTAGATTTTTTTTCATGAGATTATTTAAATTGTAAGGGCGAACCTATGTGTTCGCCCTCGCTGACGATTGTGACAAATGATTGCGGGGCGAACACGTGGGTTCGCCCCTACAATGTGTTATTGCATTTTTTCCACCGCAACTCGTACGGATTCAATCAGCGGTTTCGGTGTCAATTCTGCGCCAACAGCCTCTAACATCCAATGTTTCGGTGTGAGACGTCCGAGCGTGAACATGCGTTCAACTTCTTTAGCAAAGTTTTTACCTGCAATGTATTTTTCAATCTGGAATTCAATCAAATGACCGAGTGGATAAGCCGATAAATAGAGCGGAGAAACAATCATGTGCGAATAAATTGCCAAAATAGGCTCGTCTTCCACACCGAAAACAGGGGCATAGTATTTGTTCCAAATCTCTTTTGAAATGCGTAAAACGGCATCTTTCAATTGTTCTTTAGTCGCATTGGGGTTTTGATACAACCATTCCCAAACGTTCATATCTACCAGTGAAACACCCATAATTTCATACGTTCCCCAAAAAATATCCAAAGCCGAAAGATGCGATTTCAAAGGATTATTCTCAGCTCTACCCAACAATTCCATATCGCGAGTTTGGAACATAAACGCCAATGCCTCTGTAAATGCAGTGGTTGGAACGCCTCGCATCATATAATAATCCACATCGTAGAGCGAAAGGGTTTGCTCCACATTATGCCCTAATTCATGAATACCAATGTTATAGCCTTTAAAATCCATACCTTTTTCGCCAATTCGTGTACGCAAACGGGCTTGGTCGCCTTTCATCTGTGCACCCCAAGCATGACCAGCACCGCGCGAGCCTTCCACCTTGATTCTCGACGAAATTTCATGCGCTCTGGCTTTATCCCAACCCAATTTCATCATAATATTTGGCATATCTCTTTCAAACGTGATGGCATCCGGATAGCGTGTCATGGTTATACGATCCAATTCTGCTTCCGGAGTTGAGCCACGGGCTTTGAAGCCGTTGTACCAAATATCGAACGGTCTTAACTCACGACCTAATCGGCTGCTAACTAACTTTGCAACCTCTTTCACTTCATCTGATGATACAAGTTCAACAAACATGGCTTCCACGTCTTTTTTCAACATTTCCATATTGCCGTTGAACTGCGCTTCGATGTAAGTTTTGAATTGCGGTTGGTACGGATCCATGTTTTGCAAAGCTCTGAAAATGTTTAGCATGTGTTCGTATCTGGTGTTAGGTTCAGGCTTAAAATCAATGCTTTTGCCTGCTTCAAACACTTTATTTTCAAACGGATTCCATTGTACTGTTGGATTGTTGATTACAACTTTAGGAATATCTTGGTTAGCAATGCGTTTCATAACGGCATAAATCATTTCTTGAGCCTCAAGTCCGTTGGCTTGAGCATATTGCGATTTCAACTCATCACGCAAGCCCCAATGCGTAATCAACCTCATGTCTTGCGGAAACAAGGTTTTACCATCGTTATTCAACAAATGACCCATACAAATGTTATATTCAGCAATATAATTGTCGGCACGCGTGGAAATTTCGGCAAATTCTTGACGCAAACGAGCAGGGACGCGAGAGGTAAACATATCGCCCATACGCGCATAAGCCCATTCTGTGCGTGTCCAATTTTCGCCTAACCTGTTTTTTTCCTCTAACGAAAATGTTTTGAAATTCAATAAAGTAATGAATGCTACTTTATTTAAAAACATATCCTCGTTTAAGTGTGCAAATGGATCAAATCCGCCAAAAATTCCGTCGATTTCTGTAATTTCACCTAAATTGAGATGTAAAGGCACCATCAACTCTACATTTATTTTATGAAGATGACCATACAGAATTTCAAAACTTTGTGAAAGTTTATTAAATAAAACATTCAACTGTTCAGAATCAGCAACAAAATTTGCTTGACAGAAATTTTTGAAGTCGGCTTCGCTTCCATCTTTAGGGAACCAAAGTGCAGCCACTTGTCGAACACCAGCTTCAATTCGCTCGCCTTCGTTCGGAAATTGCGTTTTTAATTCGTTGATAACTTCCAGAATGGCTTTTTCGGAAATAGACGGTTTTTCGTCTTGGCTAACGTTACAACAGGACGAGAGCAACAAGCCTGACAACATGCAGATTGAGAGGATTTTTTTCATGGTTATTTGAATTTGAAATTTTGAATTGCAAAGATACGAAAAAAAAATGAATTATTAGATTGCTAATTGTTATTTTTTTTGTATCTTTGCAACAAAAAAACACTATGGAAACAGCAACTTCGGGTCTCGGAATTAGTTTGGGTTCCGTGCTTCACGGCATTATGGGGATGATGGCGCTTTTGCTCATTGCCTTTCTTTTCAGTACAAATCGTCGAAAAATCAACTGGAAACAGGTTGGTATCGGATTATCTTTACAAATTATCCTTGCATTAAGTATTCTATACGTCCCGCCAGTTCGCTATTTTTTCGAAATTGTTGGTAAATTTTTCGTTGTTGTGATTGATTTTACAAGGGCAGGAAGCGGTTTCCTTCTCGGCGACCTTTTAAACATTGAATCCTACGGATTTATCTTTGCTTTTCAGGTTTTGCCAACGATTATCTTTTTCTCGGCTTTAACAAGTTTGTTGTTTTATCTCGGCATTATTCAGAAAGTGGTTTGGGCTTTGGCTTGGCTGTTAACCAAGTCGTTACGCTTGTCAGGACCTGAAAGTTTGGCGGTTGCGGGTAATATTTTTTTAGGACAAACCGAATCGCCTTTGCTGATTAAGGAATATTTGGAACGTATGAACCGTTCTGAAATCATGTTAGTTATGACGGCAGGAATGGCAACCATTGCAGGCGGTGTTTTGGCTGCTTATGTTGGTTTTTTGGGCGGTGAAGACCCTGTGCAACGCCTGATGTTTGCTAAACATTTATTGGCAGCTTCTATCATGGCTGCGCCAGGAGCGATTGTCATTTCCAAAATTTTAATGCCACAAACTGAGGAATTCGACTCAAATCTTGAAGTAACCAAAGAAAAAGTCGGAAAAAATGTTTTGGATGCTATTGCAAACGGCACAACTGAAGGGTTGAAACTTGCTGTAAACGTGGCTGCTATGCTGTTGGTGTTTATTGCATTTATTGCAATGTTCAATTACATTGTAGGGATGAGTGATACTCTGAATAATTGGGTTTACAATGTTACGAATGGTGCTTACGATAAATGTTCACTGCCATTTTTACTGGGTTATGCGTTTGCACCGCTGATGTGGGTTCTTGGCATTCATCCTGAGGATATTACATTAGTTGGACGCGTAGTTGGCGAAAAGTTGATTTTAACTGAATTTATCGGTTATGTGAGTTTGGCAGAATTAAAGGCTGCAGGCGCATTCGCATCGCAAAAATCTATAATAATGGCTACTTACATGCTTTGCGGGTTTGCGAATTTTGCTTCTATTGGTATTCAAATCGGCGGAATTGGCTCGTTAGCACCCGGAAAACGTGTTATGCTCTCGCAATTTGGTATGCGTGCGCTTTTAGGTGGAACATTGGCAAGTTTGCTTTCGGGGACGTTGATTGGGGCGATAATCTCTTAATTTGGTAAAAGGTTTTTGAGTAATGCATATATCTTATCTGCAACCAAGCAAGGAAACGTAAATAGACTATTACAGTTTTTTTTTCGTTATAACTACAATGACTTGTTATTAAAAAAAATATAAATATGGATACACGTACAGAGATAATACTTCTTACAGTTTCAATACTGTTTTTGGTCAGTCTTTTTGTTTCCAAAGCAGGAAGTCGTTTTGGCGTTCCTGTTTTGTTGCTTTTTCTGGGCGTAGGCATGTTTTTTGGTTCGTCAGGACTTGGTATTCAGTTCGATAACTACAACATGGCACAGGTTGTCGGTAGCATAGCGTTATGTATCATACTGTTTTCAGGCGGTTTGGATACGAGCTACAAAGACATTAAACCCATAGCTGCGCAGGGCATAGTTTTAGCAACACTGGGCGTGCTTTTAACAGCGCTGTTTACCGGCATTTTCATTTATTATGCCGTTAATGCGCTGTTTTCAAGTATCTCTATTTCATTTCTCGAATCCATGCTGCTTGCTTCCGTGATGTCCTCAACCGATTCCGCCTCGGTGTTCGCCATTTTGCGCGGCAAAAGCGTGAGGTTGAAAAACAACCTCAAACCCATGCTTGAACTCGAAAGCGGCAGTAACGACCCAATGGCTTATATGCTGACATTGGTATTGGTGCAATTGATTATATCAGGACAGCACGAATCTGTGGCGTACGGACAGGCGGTATTAAACTTTTTTACACAGTTTGCCGTGGGAGTAAGCGCAGGTTTTTTCCTCGGAAAGGCTGCCGTTTGGCTTATCAACAAAATCAAGCTCGACAACGACTCCTTTTATCCTATCTTACTGTGTACTTGCGGAATATTCATTTTCTCAATCACAGATCTTATCAAAGGAAATGGATTTTTGGCGGTTTACCTTGCGGGATTAGTTATCGGAAATTCAAAATTTGCACACAAAAGACTATCGCTCCAATTTTTCGATGGTTTGGCTTGGATAAGTCAAATCGCCCTGTTTCTCATTTTGGGTTTGCTGGTAAACCCAATCGGTTTTTGGTCTGTAGCCTCAGTCAGCTTGCTGATAGGCGTATTTGTGATTATCGGGTCGCGTCCGCTGGCTGTGTTTCTTTCGCTGCTTCCCTTTCGCAAAACACCTGTGCGCGATAAAGTTTTCGTTTCGTGGGTGGGGCTGAAAGGAGCCGTGCCCATCCTCTTTGCTATTTTCCCTTTTGTGGCAGGGCTACCACAAGATATATCACTCTTTATTTTCAATGTTGTATTTTGTATTACCTTGATGTCGTTGATGGTACAGGGAGTTTCACTTACGTGGGTAGCCAAATTTCTGCGTCTGTCAGACGAAAGCGATAAGGTTGAATTCAAAGCCTTTGATGTAGAATGCGATGAAGAAGTGAAGCGTATCATGAAAGAGGTTGAGCTAACCGACGAATGGTTGAAAAACGGAAATCTTTTAAAAAATATTGCTCTTCCCGAACACACTCAAATAATGATGATTAAACGCGAAGACGGCAGATATTTAGTCCCGAATGAAAACGTTGTTTTGACGAAAAACGACAAGTTGATGGTAATTACCATTGATGCTGATGGTTTATTGTAATGCCACGTCAGCTACTATTGACCAAGCGAGCATGAAAACATGGACATCAATTCGGCTGCTGCTAACTTGCGGTTCGGCGCAAGCGGGGACACGTTAAATGAAATATAACAAGGACATAAAATTAATTGCAATACAAAAATCAGGAGGACATAAAATGTTAATAAATGAATTTTCTGTAGAAACAAAGGCGTCGGAAGCCAAAATATGGCAAATATTTACAGATGTCGAAAACTGGAAAGAGTGGATTGATGGTATCGAATATTCAACTATTGATGGAAATTTTGAAAATGGCACATTGGTAACCATAAAAAATATCAATAAGCCAAAATCGTCATCACCTTTAAAAGATGTTGTTGTAAATAAAGCGTTTACCTTGCATGTAAAAATGCCGTTGAGCAAAGTAGATTTTATACACGAAATAGTTAAAGACGGCGATGTGTTAAACATAAGGCTTGCAGTTGAAGTATCGGGGACATTAGCATTCTTGATCAAAACCATTTTCAGAAAAAGTGTTGCCAAAAGTCTACCAATAGTAGCAAAAAAATTGGTTGAATTGGCTGAAAAATAAAAAGATATGAAAGTGCACACCACAAACTATTTCAACACCTTCATCGAAGTATCAGCCGACACCAAAGCAAGTTGTGGCATAAAACCACCTGAAAAATACAAGCCAACGGTCGCAGAAATGCAGTATAATTTGATTGCAAAAAACCCATATAAGTATACCTCTGATGACGTGTTTTTTCAAGTGTTTGCCGACAAAAACGATTTGATAAAAGAGGAATACAAACAAGCCAGAGAACAGTTTTTCGCAAAAGGACAACCTTGCTTCCGCACCTCGCCTTTGCCAAAGACTTATGGATTTGGCATCCACTGCGACATCAATGGAAAAGTCGCCCTCTACGGCATGGAAACAGATGAATACCAAGAATTTTTGGACGACCCAAAAATCAAAAAGATTAAAGCGATGAAATCGAGTAAATAAAAACATGACATTACCAATGAATTAGACGAGATTAGCACATGTTCCATTTTGGAACACATGGGGAACGATACTATAATAATACCTCTACAATCATAAATTTCATTTTTTTTTGTATCTTTGCAAAAAGAATTTCAAAAAATAATGAACACCTGCAAAAACTGTAACGAACCGACAAACGGGAACTACTGCTCAAACTGCGGACAACCCGTAAAATTCAAAAAAATTGATAAATACTATATTTTCAACGAAATCGGAGATTTTTTTTGCGCCAATAAAGGATTTTTATATACCATAAAAGGAATGCTCATAAAGCCAGGAAGGAGCGTTAGGCAGTTTATTGTAGAAGACCGATATCGGTTTGTGAAGCCCATTACGTTTGTCATTATTACGTCGTTAATTTATGCAATTATCAACCATTTCTTTCACATGGGCGTTAAAGATTATGCCATACAAATACAAGTTGATGGTCCGGAGAGTTCCACAGTGAATCTTATTATGGACTGGATAGTAATAAAATACCCTGGCTACGCAACTATATTTATTGGGTTTTTCTTGGCATTTTGGATCAAACTTTTTTTTAGAAAATCAGATTATAATATTTTCGAAATTTTTGTTCTGATCTGTTTTGTATCAGGAGTAACGACTCTGATTACATCTGTTATTGCCATTTTTCAAGGGCTAACACATTTGGGTTTAGTACAACCCTTAAATGCTCTCTTAGTTATTTATTTTGTATGGGCTGTTGGGCAATTTTTTGGCGAAAAAAGAACTAAGAATTACGTAAAGGCTTTCTTAGCTTATATGATTGGAATGCTTGTATTTGGAATTTCAGTAGCAATTATCGGAACTTTAATTGACGTATTTAACGGCACTATGCAATTCGTATAAACAAAAAACCTTTTACCCTTCACCTTTTACCAACAATGACACCATACTTAGAATTACTCTCAAAAATCTTAGACCACGGCACCGATAAATCCGATCGCACCGGAACGGGAACACGCAGCATTTTCGGTCATCAAATGCGATTCGATTTATCGAAAGGATTTCCGTTAGTAACCACGAAAAAATTGCATCTAAAGTCTATAATTTACGAATTGTTGTGGTTTTTGAAAGGCGATACCAACGTTCGGTATTTGCAAGAAAACGGTATTCGAATTTGGGACGAATGGGCGGATGCCGACGGTAATCTCGGGCCTGTTTACGGCAAGCAATGGCGCTCGTGGGGCTGCAAAAATGGAAAAAGCATTGATCAAATTTCGGAATTAATTCATACCATAAAAACCAATCCCGATTCGCGTAGAATGCTCGTATGTGCGTGGAACGTTGGGGAAATCTCGGAGATGGCTCTCCCACCCTGTCACATTCTGTTTCAATTTTATGTGGCAAACG
>JAIRRI010000135.1 GCA_031256055.1 Bacteroidales bacterium | reverse complement strand
TTAAACCTACGAAATTCAAAGTATAAATTATAAAAACTATCAAAATGGCAAGAAAAAAAACAACAAAATGGTTTTACTTCAGTCTCTTCCTTATCGGACTCTTAATCGGACTTCATGTAATTCCAAAAAGAAATTCGAAAAAAGAAACTGAAAAAATCATCGGAAAACCAGAAGTTACAGTTGAAACCGGCAGACTGACACCTGAAATCTTATGGTCGTTCGGACGCATTGGCGAATACGCCGTTTCGCCTGACGCGCAAACCGTTGCCTACACGGTAACCTATTTCGACATCACCGAAAATAAAGGCAATGCCGAAATTTATTTGATGAATGCAGATGGCAGTAATGTCCGCCAACTCACGCATACAGCTGTGAGTGAGCGTAACTTGATTTGGAGCAAAGACGGAAATGCGTTGTATTGCTTGTATCAAGGGCAAATTCACGAAGTTAACCTCAAAAACGGGAAACTCAAAAAAATCTCCGATTTTTCGAAAAGTATAGAAGCATTTTCTCTTTCGCCTGATCAATCGAAAGTGCTTTATGTACAAACTGTTCCAAGAAAAAAAGTGGAACCACAATTGTTTATAGATTTACCAAAAACTTCAGGTCGAATTATTGAGGATTTGGCGTATCGCCACTGGGATCATTGGGTTGACAGCGATCCTCAATTGTTTGTTTCCGACTTCAGCAACAAAATTACTGAAGGCAAAAATTTGTTGGAAGGTGAGCCGTATCAGGCTCCTATGCGTCCTTTCGGAGGTCTGGAACAAACGGATTGGTCGCCTGACGGTACAAAAATTGCGTACACATCACGTAAAAAAATAGGTAAAGCATTCGCATTTTCGACAAATTCTGACATTTTTATTTATGATCTAAACACCGGAAAAACCGAAAACATTAGCGAAGGCATGATGGGGTACGACAAAAATCCAAGTTTCTCGCCTGATGGCTCTATGATTGCTTGGCAATCTTTGGAACGAGATGGCTACGAAGCTGATCAATACCGCTTGTTCACTTATGATTTCAACACAAAAGAAAGAGTATACCGCACTGAAAATTACGATATTGATGTGCATAATTTGTTGTGGGATAAAGACGGTCAGGCGATTTATTTCATAGTGCCTTGGCATGGTCGTCAAAACGTTAGAAAAATTGATTTGGCAACCAATCAAGTTACACAGATCTCTAATGAAAATGCCGATTTTAACTCATTAGATTGGTTGGGTAATAACTTGATTGCTTCACAAACGCTGATATCAAGACCTTCCGAGATTTTTGAAATCGCTTTGAGTGGCGAAGTGAAACAGCTTTCTCAAGTTAATACAGAGCTTTTGAGTCAACTTCAATTCGGTAAAGTTGAAGAACGTTGGATTAAAACGACCGATAATAAAGATATGTTGGTTTGGGTCATTTATCCTTACAATTTTGATCCGAATAAAAAATATCCTGCATTGCTCTTTTGCGGTGGTGGTCCACAAAACATGATTAGCCAATTTTGGAGTTATCGTTGGAATTTTCAGCTGATGTCGGCGAATGAATATGTGATTGTTGCTCCTAATCGCCGCGGAGTGCCTGGCTTTGGAAAAGCTTGGAATGAGCAGATTAGTGGCGATTACGGCGGACAAAACAAGAAGGATTTGTTACAGGCTATGGATGTAATTTCAAAAGAGCCATTTATTGATGAAACACGCTTAGGTGCTGCAGGCGCGAGTTACGGCGGATTTTCAGTATACTGGTTAGCGGGAAACCACAACAATCGCTTTAAAGCGTTTTTGGCTCACAACGGTATATTCAATTTCGAACAAATGTACACAGAAACCGAAGAAATGTGGTTTGTTAACTGGGATTACGGTGGACCGTTTTGGGATAAAAACAATAAGGTTGCACAACGATCTTATGCCGCTTCTCCGCATCTATTCGTTACGAAATGGCACACGCCGATTTGCGTAGTTCATTGCGAATTGGATTATCGCGTTCCGATTTCACAAGGTATGGGAGCGTTCAATGTTGCACAAATGTTGAATGTTCCCAGTCGTTTTCTCTATTTTCCGGATGAAAACCACTGGGTTCTTAAGCCGCAAAACTCCGTTCTTTGGCATCGGAATTATTTTGATTGGTTTGACAGATGGTTGAAGTAAAGGCGTTGTTGCGCGCAACACCCCTACAATAAAAAATCCGCATCGTTGATGCGGATTTTTTTTGCTATTAATTTCGGAATTATTTGATCTCAAGAGCTTGATAATTCATCGGAATAATACCTTCTAACAATTCACCGTTTTTGATGTATTTCTCAATGATTTCGTCGGCTTTTTTGGTGTCAACTTTACCATATACTACAGGGTCTTTACCTGGAAGTTTTACTTCAACGGTTGGTTCTGCAAAGCAGTAGCCCATACAACCTGTTTGCGTGATCACAGCGGGAATGTGGCGTTTGTCCAGTTCTTGAATTAAAAAATCCATGGTTTGTTTGGCACCTGATGCAATACCGCAAGTTGCCATAGCAACTTTGATTTGTACAACACTTTCGGGATTGTCACTTCTTTCGCGCAAATTGACTTTAGACTGCACATCGTCTTTCATTTTCCGAAGATCGGCTAAGGATTTAATTTTGTTTTCCATTTTTTATGAATTTTTTGATTTTTACAAATTATTCTTGGGTACAAAGGTACGAAAAAAAAATGAACTATGCAAGTGTCGTCATGTCGAGCGTAGTCGAGACATCCCATAGCAAGGGGATTCCTCGACTGCGCTCGGAATGACGGTTATATGAACAGTTTTTCGGCAATTGCGTCCGAAAATAATGCGCCTTTTTCAGTGGTTATAAAACAGTCGTTTTCAAAAAACAACCAATCATTTGGAATTTGGGCGATATGGTTTTGAAAATGCAGGAAAAATTGTTCGTCGAAATTGGTTTTGATAAAATCTTGCGAAATGCCCCATTGCGTGCGAATAGCTGTCATCACATATTCGTTATATTGCATTTCTTGGGTTAAAAATTCCGATTCGCTTGGCAAAATTCCTGTTTTCACGGAAGTGATATAAGCATTTACATCTGCAACATTCCAACTTCGAACTGTTCCTGAAAAACGATGTGCAGATGTTCCAAAACCATAATATTTACTAAGGTTCCAATAATTTGAATTGTGTTTGGAATACTGCTTGTTTTTGCAAAAATTTGAAGTTTCGTAAGCCTCAAAATTGTGATTTTTCAACTGTTCGCGTAGGATTAAATATTGTTGCTCAATTTGCTCCTCGTTTGGTGATTTTGTTTTGTGATTTCGGATTTGTTTGTCGAGAATTGTATTAGGTTCGACGGTCAGTGCATACGCTGAAAGGTGCGAAATATCGAGCGAAAAGAACATTTGTAAATTTTCATTCCATTTTTCATCCGTCAAAGTTGGAATGCCATAAATCAAATCCATCGACAATCGTTCAAAGCCTACTTTTTGTGCATTTTCGATGGCTTCAAGGGCTTGTTTGGGAGAGTGTTTGCGATTTAAATACTTCAAATCATCTTCAAAAAACGATTGTACACCAATGCTCAATCGGTTAACTGGCGTGTATTTTCGAAGGTTTTCCAAATAGCCTTTCGTTAAACTTTCGGGATTTCCTTCAAAGGTAATTTCCATGTTTTCCGCAAATACAAAGGATTTTTGTAAGGTTACGAAAATTTTCACAACATCAGTTATGTTCAATAGTGATGGTGTTCCTCCGCCGAAATAAATGGTTTCGATGGGTTCGGGGCATTCGTTTTTTCGCAATTCGATTTCCGAAATCAATGCATTGACATACGTTTGTAGAGACGCACGACCGTGCGTCTCCACGGTTACCGAATAAAAATTACAATACCCGCATTTCTGCCGACAAAACGGAATATGAATATAAATCCCCGCCATTATTTGTTGAAAATAATTCGGAATGTGGTACCTTCACCAAGAACCGACCACTTCACAAAAATTTCACCTTTGTGATAATTGTGAATAATCCGACGACTCAATGGTAAGCCTAATCCCCATCCTCTAGCTTTAGTTGTGTAACCGGCTTCAAAAATCGTTTTCCACTGACTTTTTGGAATCCCTTTTCCATTATCGGTAATATCAATAGCAATCGTTTTTGCTTGTTCGCTAATATCAATTTGAATAATTCCATCGTTTATCCCAATTGCATCTGCAGCATTTCTTGATAAATTTTCAAATACCCATTCTACCAATTGCGAGTTGATATTAGCTAATATCACAGTATCGGGAGACACATTCACTTGAAATTTTATTTTTTTCGATAATCGACCTTGCAAATAAGAAACCGAATCATAAACAACTTTTACTATATTTTGAGTGGTCATTTTTGGCTCTGAGCCTATTTTAGAAAATCGTTCGGAAATCATTTTTAGACAGTCAATATCTTTTTCGATTTCCACAAGATGACTTTCATCCACATTTTGACTTTTCAAATACTCCACCCATCCGATCAAGGACGAAATCGGAGTGCCCAACTGGTGCGCTGTTTCGCGCGACATACCCACCCAAAGTTTGTCATTTTCAGAACGCCTTGATATTCGGAATGTCCAAATTAAAGATAGAATAAAAGCACTCAAAACTACAAAAAATATAATCGGAATATACTGTAAACGTGTCAGAATAGCTGAATTTTTATAAAAAACCAAGTGCGTATCCGAACCTACCGAAATTTCAATCGGTGCATTTTGTGCTCGCATTTCAGCCAGCGTTTTTTTCAACATAACCGAATCGGTGTATTCCTCGGGCAACATATTACCAACATTGATAACCGTTCGTTCATCTTCGGTAACAATCAAAACCGGTGCAAAGATAGAGTTATCAACAACTTCAACCACAAATGAATTCACTAACTCTTCCAACTGCTCTTGCAATTGATAAAAGGCTTCGGACAATTTGTAGTAAATATACCAATCTTGGTCCATAAATTCCACATGAATCGGTTGCTGTTGCAAATAATCGTTAAATAAAATGTCGTTAAAATATGTAACTTTTTCGCAAAGTCCATCATCATTTAAGCAATTCAGAATCCTTCGATTTTTACCATCAACTACAATACTCGGAATGGTTGTATTTTCACTAACAATTCGACTGTAAAATGCAAATTCGGTCGGGCTTATATAAGAATAATACATTTTCGAAAGGGCTTCAGCCCAACGTTGAACTTGATCGCGTTCATTGAGCTCCATTTGCTCCAATAAACTCTGAGCATGGGCAACCACTTGTGCTTTTTGCTGAACAGTTAAAGCCCAAATTTTCACCTTGTTTTGTTCGTTATTTGCAATATCTTCAACCACTGCTCGGATTCCTAACGACGATAAAATTCCGATAAGTATCGCCACAGCAAACAACAGGCGATTAATAATTTTTTGTTTTTTATGAAAAAATTTCATACCGAAACAAACTAAAGTGTTAAAAAGTTTAATCGCACAAAAAGATTAAAATTTGTGTGAAATTTTTTATACCCTTCTAAATTGATGTCTTGAAGATAAGTTGTAATTCCAAAGTCGAATGAAGCGTTAGAGCCTACCCTGTATTGCCAACCCAAAGTTCCTACAAGCCCTATACCAATAGCCGTTTGAGGCATTTCAGGGCTCGAAAACCCTAAGTTTGGATCATAGGTTCCTTGATTTATAATGGATTGTCTGAAACTACCAATTTCAATTTTATTTTCTCTAACTTGAGTATTGGTTAAATTAAATGCCAATTCGTAAAACCAGAACCAATTTCGTGCCTCAAGTTCATTGCGTCGTTGAATACCAAAATCAACCATAGTTCGCGATTCTTTACCCCAAATTCTGCCGATTTCATAAATACGATCCGAAGTGCCAGGGGTATTTCTGAAAGACATCGTGAAAATATCCGTAGCCGTGAGATTTACTTGAGTTACTTGGAGAAAAAACGAAGTTTCCAATGATAAATTGAACGCAAATCGAACCGTAACGGCTGTTGAAATTTTGTAGCGCATATTGGTTGGTAGTTCTTCTAATTGAAGCCTTGCGTCGGGAGTCAGATTTAATTCTTGCCTGATCCTTTCAAAAAAATACGGATTATCCCAAACATATAAAATGCTATTGACATTGTTTGGATTCCCATTGTAGTAATTTGCAACATATTTATTTGCGAAAAAACCGCCTGCACCTAAGCTTACGCTTATCATTCTATAGTCTTCATCTGTTTCGCAAAAGCCTTTAAAAGGAATGCAAATCAGAATAAACAATACGGTGTTGATATTTTTTTTCATAATTTTTTTGCAAAGATACGATTTTTTTTGTACCTTTGCAAAAAAAAATAACGAAAATGGCTATTTTTCACTTTGTTAACCATTTTTTTCGGTGTATTCAGCTGGCGCGGACATATTGCTGTGCCAATGTAGCATAAACAACCTATAATTCAAACACCTACGACTATGAAAAAGAAACTAAAATTTACAGTATTTTTAGCATTTTTGCTGATTTTGGCAGGAGTTTTTTCTTCTTGCAAAGAGAAAGATAAACTGTTTTTAATGATTGATGAAACTCCAATGACAATAACAGATGGAGGTGGTGAGTACTCTATTGCAGTAAAAAGTAATGGAACTTGGTCTGCTGTTGTAGAAAACGCAGATTGGTGCACATTAGCCAACAGCACAGGAACCGGCGATGGTGTGATTACCGTAAACGTTGCCGAAAATACAACTACTACACCAAGAAGCGTAACCATAAAAATAACTTCGGGAAATTTGACAAAACCTATAGTCATCAACCAAAATAGTATTGAAGATCTTGGAGATTATCCAAAAGAAATTTCTCTCACAGCCTATTCACTTTTTGCGCCATGCTGGGAAAATGTCGAAACAGGAATGGTCATTATCATTAACAGTGAAGAAGAACTGCAAAATTATCGTAATTGCGATGCCTATTCTGCACCTATTGATTTTTCTCAACACACCTTACTAGTTGTAAAAGTTTCGGCTACCGGCTATATTTATAACATTTCGAAGCAGTTGCAGAAACTTTCTCCAAATGGTTATAAATTGAATTTTGAAATACGCTCGTCTGGCGATAACCTTAATACATGGACACTACGTGGTTTTCTTGTAGAGAAAATACACAAAACAAGCCTTATTGAGTTAGAAACGACAGTTTTGCGGGACGAACCTTGGGAGTTCGCTCCAGATAGCTCTGCAAGTATTGTAGGTAAATGGCAACTCGTGAGTGTGCATTGGCCGGCACTTTGGGGTCATCCTGCTGGTATGGTTGATTATAGACCATCTAATGTTGTGTATGAATTTAAAGAAAACGGCATACTGACAATTACCGAAGGAACTAATGTGAGCAATCATCCTTATTCTTTTGGAGATATGTGGGAAACTCCGGGATGGCCAGGACTGCTGTTTAATGAGAGGTGGTATGATTTTTGGCTTTCAACAGAAAAAATGGAAATGATGGATCCTTTAATGGATCCCACAAGGCACTATCGTTTTGAACGAATTAATTAAAAAAACTTCCATGAAATACTTTATCATAATCATCACTTTTTTAGGCGCGGGAATTTTCAATATTCAAGCGCAAGGTAATTTAATGTACAAGTACATTCAGCAAGCAAAAAATTCCAACGAACAATTTCACACTGTTTCTGTTTTTAGTCCGGCAGATGAAATTACTCTGAGTAAAAAAATACAAGACAATTTTACCAATCCTCAGGGAGTTTACATCATGCAATACGACCCCGTATTGAAAAACTTAGGTACATCCATGACGTTATACATCCCTACAGGCAATACAGAGCTACAACTTGAGCTTCAACAAGTTTCGATGCATTATCAAATCCGTACAAGTTGGTGGCCAAATATTACCGGCAAACCAAAACATCAAACATTATCACGGCATTGTTAAAGATGATCCTAATAGCGTTGTTGCTCTGACCTTCGGTGAGGATGAAGTGATGGGATTAGTTGCAACGAGCGAAGGAAATTTTAACTTGGCATTGGATAAACAATCGGGGTATTATATTTTTTACAATGATAAAAACATGAAACATAGACCTGTGTTTACCTGTAGTACAGAAACTGACGACTGTTCCGATGATTACAGCCCTGAAAATTCCACTTCAAATACAACCTCTTCTATCAATTCATCTGATAAAATAGTAAGACTTTATTTTGAAACAACACGCGATTTGTATGAATGGCGTGGAAATAGTGTTGAAGCCACGGAAGAATACGTATCTGCCCTTTATACTCAAGTGGCAGCATTGTATCGAAACGAAGACATTACAACGGCTTTATGGGAAATATTTATGTGGACCACATATCCGGATCCGTTTGATACGATTTATATCCCTGATTATGATCCCACTGTAAATAATACACTTCCTTATCTAAATAAATTTCGAGAACTAAGAGCGGATTTCAATGGAGATTTGGGGTATTTACTAACTTATAGACAGATTAACGGTGGCCGGGCAGCCGGTATGAATTTGTGTAATAGCAATAAATCTCTTCGTTTAGCCGTTTCTGGAGTATGGGAACCTACCTTAGCAGTCGTTCCGAATTTCAGTCATAATGTAAATGGTGTTACTCATGAATTTGGACATTTGCTTGGTTCTCCTCATACTCATGCTTGTCGTTGGAATGGTAACAATACAGCTATAGACGGTTGTGCACAACCAGAAGGTAACTGCCCAAGACCTGCAATGCCGCAGGACGGAGGAACCATAATGAGTTATTGCTCTAGTTCGGTTG
>JAIRRI010000007.1 GCA_031256055.1 Bacteroidales bacterium | reverse complement strand
AACATGAAATTGACTTATATAGCCTTGTTCCAAACCGGCTGGTTTGTTGAAAGTTTGTTCTCGCAAACGTTTATCGTGCACATGATTCGTACGCGGAAAATACCATTTATCCAAAGCATGGCTTCATGGCCTGTTATGGTAGCGACATTTGCAATTATAGCGATAGGAGTTGCAATTCCGTACATGCCGATTGCTGAAAAAATCGGAATGGCACCACTGCCGGGGACTTTCTTCCCATGGTTGATTGCTACAATACTTTGCTACTGCGTGTTGACGCAGTTTATCAAACAATGGTATTTGCGGAAATTTGAACGTTGGTTGTAATTATGTGGGGTATAATTGTAGGGGCGTTGCGCGCAACGCCCCTACGTTTTTATGTTTTTGTCCGAAACGATAAAATATGAATCGTAACCCCAATAGCAATAGCAAACAGAAGCAACCGAACCCACCAAATGGAAATCGCCAAAAATGCCGAAAGCAGAATACTGCACCAAAGCGTAGAAATCGAAATAATCTTTGTTTTTAAAGAAATCGATTTATGCTCTTGAAAATCTCGGACAATCGTTCCAAAATATTTATTACTCATAACCTTGTCATACATTTTTTGAGAACCTCGCATGTAACACCATGCCGTTAATAAATAAAAAGGCACTGTTGGAAGCAAAGGCAAGAAAATACCCAATGTTCCCAATGCAAGCGAAATGCTTCCCAGTATTATGTATAGTACTTTTAGGTTCAAGGTTGCAAAGATACAATATTTTTTGATTGTGCAATTTTTTTAGTTCAAAAAAAGTCGTATCTTTGCAAATTAAAAGAGAAAAAACACATGTCTGAATTTATCGAAACATACCGGTTAACCGGAATTATCATCGGAATAACCGCATTTTTAATTATCGGAATTTTTCATCCTTTGGTTGTCAAAGGCAAATGTTACTTTGGTGTAAAATGTTGGTGGGTATTTTTACTTTTAGGTATCGGTGGATTTTCCGCACAAGCCACAGAACTTGATACTGTAAGGCGATTTGATTTAGAAGGAGTAGTTATATCATCAACCAAAGAAACAAACGAACTGAGAAGACTTCCCGGATCTGTCTCTATTATCACACCGCGAATGCTCAACGAACGAAGAATAATGTCAATCGTGGATTTGAGCACAGTTGTTCCGAATTTTTTTATTCCGAATTACGGTTCTAAAATGTCTACACCTGTGTATATTCGCGGGATTGGTGAGCGCAGCACGGGGCAATCTATCGGTTTGTATGTGGACAATATGCCTTATTTGGATAAATCGGTTTTTAATTTTGAATTCTTAGACGTCAAGCAAATTGAGGTGTTGCGCGGTCCGCAAGGAACGCTTTATGGACGAAATGCAATGAGCGGAGTTATCAATATTCATACACATTCGCCGTTGGATGAAGATCGAACTCGATTAACACTTTCCGCAGGTAACTATGGGCTTTTTCGTGCTAATACATCTATTTCAAAAAAATTATTTGACGAACACGCAGGCATCTCCTTGAGCGGATATTTCGACGGAAATAATGGATTTTTTGAAAATCAATACGATGGGAAATCCGCTGACCGCTTGCGTTCTGGAGGTGGACGATTGCGTTTCGATTGGCAACCTGCCGATTATGATGATTTTACAATTCAATGGATAACCAATTATGACTATTCCAATCAAGGCGCCTTCCCTTACGGAATTTACACAAAAGGAGATATTGAACTGCCGAATTACGACTATACTGGCAAATATATTCGTGAAATATTTAGTACCAATATAAACATGCAAGCAAAAACTGATAGATTCATTATGACTATGACAATAGGATTGCAACATTTCAACGACAATATGAATATGGATTTGGACTATACGCCACTATCGTATTTTACCCTAAATCAAAAACAAAAAGAAACGAATTTAACGCAAGAATATACACTAAAATCAAATACAAAAGACAATCTGAAATGGATTGTTGGTGCATTTCTTTTCACTCAAGAATCGCGCACCAATGTTGTTACAACAATGGGAAGGGCAGGGATTGACAGCATTTTGCAACCTATTCTCAATTCGGCTACAGCACATAATCCCAATGCGCCTTCGTTTGTCGTTACTGATGATGAAATTCCCATTCCCGGAACATTCAAAACACCTGCAAACGGAATAGCAATTTTTGGTGAGGCAACCATAAATAATCTACGTTTCAAAGGGCTTTCATTCACGAAAGGCGTGCGTTTGGATTATGAAAAAACAAGCATAAATTACAACACGTCAATGTTGGCAAATATCAATGTTATCATGCCTCCTATGGGAAATGTTATTCCTCAACCGACAGGCACAACACTGATTGGCGAAGGCTCAATGTCGTTTACCGAATTTCTGCCTAAATTCGCGCTAAAATACGAATTCAACGACAGACATTATGTTTATTTTTCCTCAGCAAGAGGCTACAAAGCAGGCGGATACAACATTCAAATGTTTGCCGACATTGTGCAAGATATTGTTTCGAAAAAAAGAAATCTTAACTCAATACCACAAGAATCACAAGACTCCATTCTCCCTTTGATTTCCTACAAACCAGAATACAGTTGGAACCACGAATTAGGTTTCAAAAGTGAAATTTTGAAACACAAACTTTATGCCGAAGCAGCCGTTTTTTATATTGATGTGAACAATATTTTGATTACGCAATTTGTGCAAAGCGGACAAGGCAGAATGTTGAAAAATGCAGGGCGCGCAAAGAGTACGGGCGTTGAATTGAAATTAACGGCTCATTTAACCGATGCTCTTACGTTATCCGCCAATTATGGCTTTACACGTGCCGTTTTCAAGGATTACAAAACCGGAACAACTGATTTTTCGGGCAATTTTATTCCATTTGCTCCGCAAAATACATTTTCGCTTGCAGCAGGTTATACACGAGGCGTACGCAATAGTCGAATTATCGACCGTTTCAATATCCATGCACAATACAATGGCGCAGGAAAAATCTATTGGACGGAAGCCAATGATGTTTACCAGAATTTTTACGGATTGCTAAACTTAAAAGCAGGAGTCGGTAAAGGAATTTTCGGTATGAATATTTGGACGAGAAACACGCTGAATACGGATTATACCGCATTTTATTTTGAAAGTATGGGACGACAACTTGGTCAAAGAGGCGCACCGTTTCAAATTGGAATTGATTTGACGATGTCATTTTAAAGAATTTGGTAGTTTATAATATATTTCGTATCTTTGCTTTTCAAAGCTTGAACTAATGCGAAGTTATGAAAAAATGGATAATAACCATAGGATTGACGATTTTCGGAATACTGACTTCGAAGGCACAAATAACTTCGGAAGCCACCCTCGAAGAGGTTACACCGATAAGCATTGAAGTTAATTATATCACTGAAGCCCAAACCGATTTTGGTAAAAAATACAATTGGGTCAATCTATTGTCATTGTATGGTGAATTTTCTACTGAAACCATCAATAAACGCTGGAAAAACGGAAGTTTTCAAATAGAGCTTTTATCCATTTACAAACTTTTTCAGACTCCAATTGTTGATGATTTAATGGGGTATTCCTGCATTGAAGAAGAAAATTCGCCGCTCACCGCGTTTGTGTTGGGCTACGGACATCGATGGGGAAATTTTTCATTGTTTGGAGGTTTGCGGAATTTGAATCAGGATTATTTCAATACGCTTTACGAAGCGTTTTTTACAAACGCTTCGGCGGGAATGTTTCCAACTTTGTCGACTAATTTTCCGATAGCCAATTATCCGGTATCAGCATTAGGTTTGCATGCCGAATATCAATTCATAGAAAATTGGACTTTCAAATCAAGTTTGTATAACGGCGTAGCTTATGATCCTCGAAAAACGGATGATCAAAACTACAATTTTTTCCGCTCTTTCAAAGCCAATCCGTCTCGTGATGGTGTTTTCAGCATGTCGGAATTGAGTTATTCGCAACACAAATACGGTTTTGGGTTTTATGCTTTGGGTGTGAGTTTGAAAACAAAGGAAAACAGAGGAACATCGTTCTATGCTGTGATTGAACAATGCGTGCTCAAAAACGAAAAAACCGAAATTGAATTTCTCCTTTACGCCGGATACTCGCCTCAAAAAAAACAACCGTTTCTGGAATTTCATTGCACAACTTATTTTGCAGTGGGCGGTTATTTTGCAGGTTTTTTGAGTAAAGAAAAACGCGATAAATTCGGCATATATTGGGCTCAAGGGGAGTTTACAGGTGTAACGGAACGAGCCTTAGAAATCTCTTGGCAATATAAAATCGCCAAGCAAATTGCTATACAACCGGCGCTTCACATTATTCGTACAGGCAGCGAAACCAAAAACGTTGGATTACTTAGATTTCTGGTTTCTGTTTGAAAAACAGTAGTATTTTCGCATTTCAATTATTTTTCGTATCTTTGCAAGATTATTTCACAAGCACATTCAAACTATGTCAAAAGAAATTCGCTTAAAGCGAGGATTTACAATTCGGATCGAGGGCGAAGCAGATAAGTCGTTGATGTCTTCAACGTTTAAAATCGACTCTTATGCAGTTAAGCCGACCGACTTTCATGGTATGCGTCCAAAACTTTTGGTCGAGGAAGGAGCGATTGTCAAAGCGGGAACTCCACTGTTTTTTGATAAAGCAGACGAACGTATAAAAATCACATCACCTGTGAGCGGCGTGATTTCTGCGATTGTTCGTGGTGAAAAGCGTATTATCGAAGAAATCCGAATTACGCCCGACGAACAAATGCAATACGTTGATTTTGATAAACAAGAGCCTATCAAACTTTCTACAGAACAGATTCGCACAAAACTTCTCGAAAGTGGCTTGTGGGCGTGCATTCGCATGCGTCCGTATAACGTGATTGCAAATCCCGATGACCGTCCGAAAATGATCGTGATTTCGGCATTTGACACGGCTCCAATGGGTACAGATTACGATTTTGTTGCACACGATCGTAAACAACATTTTCAAGCCGGATTGGACGCTTTGGCAAAACTGACAAACGGCAAAGTGCACTTGAATACACATGAAGAACTCACTCATGATGATGTGTTTTTGTATGCAAAAAATGCCCAAATCAACAAATTTTTGGGGAAACATCCTGCAGGAAATGTCGGTGTGCAAATTCACCATCTTGATCCGATCAACAAAGGTGAAGTGGTGTGGTTTGTCAATCCGCAAGATGTAATTATTATCGGACGATTGTTTTTGGAAGGTCACTTGGATGCTACGAAAATCGTGGCTTTGGCAGGTTCCGAACTCAAACGAACAGGCTATCACAAAATCATTGCGGGTGCATGTATTAAATCGTTAGTTGCAGAAAATTTGAATGAAAACGCAAACCCGCGCTACATCAGCGGAAACGTGCTTACAGGAACAAAAATCGCACAAGACGGTTATTTAGGATTTTACGACCATTTGATTAGTGTAATCCCCGAAGGCGATTATTACGAATTTGCAGGCTGGGCCATG
>JAIRRI010000022.1 GCA_031256055.1 Bacteroidales bacterium | reverse complement strand
CAGGTCGCGAACCCGAAGACCGCGCTATTTTACGCTACGAAATTTATATGCGCTGTTATCATAGAAACCTTGTCAGAATAGGAAGTCCGTATGCATTTACAGCATTGGGCAGCGCTATGGCAGTTCGTGTTGACGCCTATCGAAAAATGGGAGGCATGGTTCCAAAGAAAAGCGGTGAGGATTTTTATTTTTTGCAACAATTATCTAAAATAGGGAAGGTTGTAACACAAAATTCGGTTGTTGTCTATCCTTCTAACCGCCTAAGCGACAGAGTATTTTTTGGAACAGGTCCGGCATTGATAAAAGGTGTGGGTGGAGATTGGAACAGTTACCCGATTTATCCGCCAAAACTTTGGGACGAAATCGCAAACATCTACCAAAATTTCGAAACTTATTTTTCTCCCGAAGATTACCAAAAACTCAAATCCAATTCCAAAACGGAACCCCAACTTCAAAAATTTTGTCACGAAAAATTTGATGGACTTCGGATTTTGCAATATCTCAAAGCTAAACACCTTTCAAATCCACAAGCCGATGAGATCAGTTTAAAGGAAAATATAGAAGAGTTTGGTGTTCCGATACCATTACCCAAGGATTTTTCGTTTAAAACGGCAAAAATTGAGTTTTTGGATGAAATTCGGAATATGTTGTTAGAGCTATAAATCGTTATGTTGCGCGCAACGTCCCTACTTTATATGTTAAAACCAATTCAATATTTTTTCGTATCTTTGCAGAGATAAACAAATTTCTATTTTATAATGAAAAAAGTCGCTTTACTCCTTATTTCTACATGTTTTATTTTTTCGCAAGTCCGCGCTGATGAAGGGTTATGGATGCCAAATCTATTGCAAAAAAGACAAACCGATATGCAAAGCAAAGGCTTGCAAATTTCTGCAGAAGATATTTACAGCGAAACTCAACCAAGCTTGAAAGATGCGGTGGTTAGGCTGAGTACGGGCTGCACAGGCGGATTTGTTTCTAAAGAAGGCTTGGTGTTAACCAATCATCATTGCGTATACCAGCAGATACAGATGCATTCAACGGTAGAAAAAGACTATTTGCAATACGGTTTTTGGGCGATGAATAGAGGTGAGGAATTGCCGTGTCCGGGAATGAGCGTTTCGATGGTCGTGAAAACCCTTGACGTTACGGAGTCCGTAACAGCAGGCACAACCGCCGAAATGAGCGAACAAGATGCTGCCAAAATTCGGAATGAAAACATCAAAACATTAATCGCCGAGGCTGAACAAGAAACCGATTATAAAGCCGAAATTCGTGCATTTTTCGGCGGAAACCAATTTTATCTGTATTTGATAGAAGTCTTTGAGGACGTGCGTTTGGTGGGTATTCCACCTTCGAATATAGGTAAATTCGGTGGCGATACCGACAATTGGACATGGCCTCGTCATACAGGGGATTTCGCGTTTATTCGTGTGTATGTGGATAAGGACAATAAACCCACTAAATATTCCAAAGATAATGTCCCGTATCAACCAGAAAAGCATTTCAAGCTTTCGCTCAAAGGCGCTGAAGAAAACGAATTTACCTTTGTTTTCGGCTATCCCGGACGAACAAACTTGTATCTGACCTCGTATGCTCTCCGCCTGATCACAGAAGTTGAAAATCCAATCGCCATTGCTGCGCGCACCAGGCGTTTGGACATCATTAAATCAGCCATGGAACAAGACCTAAAAACACGGATTCAATACACAGCGAAGGCTTCAAGAATTTCTAACACATGGAAACGATGGCAAGGCGAAAATCGCGGAATCAAACGTATCAATGGTGTTGCGCAAAAAGAGGCTTATGAAGAAGAGTTTCAAGAATGGGCAAACACATACAACAACGGGCAATACAAAGATTTGCTGCCTCAACTTAAAGTCGCTTACGCTGAATTAGAGCCATGGTCTGTTCAAAACACAATTTTCAACGAGCATGTTTTAGCACCCGAAATTATAGGATTCGTGCAACAATTTAATCAATTACTCAAATTGTCTAACGATAAAACCATAGAGCCGTCTGCGTTTAACGAACAGTTGAGCCGTTTGAAAGAACGTGTTGCACCATTTTTCAAAGATTTTGATGTGAATGTGGATAAACAACTTTTCAAATCGCTGTCTACCGCAAAAATAGACGATATTGAAATGCGTTTTGTAGATTTTCCCGATAAAGATTTTAATCAATATGTGGACGAAATGTATGCAAAATCTATGTTCACAAATGAAGCGAAATTAAATAGCGTATTGAATAAACTTCCTTCGAAATCTGCAATGAAATCGTTGGAAAAAGATCCGTTACTGAATTATGCCGATCTCGTGTATTCGATGTATAATTCAATGATTGTTCCGTCGCTGAGAGAACAAAACGCCATAATTGATGTGTTGCAACGCACCTATATGAAAGCGCAAATGGATATGCAACCCGACCGTGTGTTTTATCCGGACGCAAACTCCACACTCCGCGTGGCTTACGGCAAGGTGGAAGGTTATTCACCTTCGGATGCGATAGCGTATAATTATTATACAACACTTAGCGGATTAATGGCGAAAGAAAATCCGAATGTATTCGAGTTTGTGGTTGAAGACAAGTTGAAAAAACTTTACAACGACAAGGATTTCGGACCATACTCCAATAGCAAAGGCGAAATGCCGATTGCGTTTGTAGCGTCTAATCACACTATAGGTGGAAATTCAGGAAGTCCTGTTTTGAACGGCAAAGGCGAAATCATCGGTGTCAATTTCGACCGCGCTTGGGAAGGCACAATGAGTGGTTTGATGTTTGATCCGACGCAATGTCGAAACATCAGTGTAGACGTACGATTTATATTGTTTATGCTTGATAAATACGCTAACGCAACGCATTTGCTTGGTGAAATTGCGATTGAAAAGTAACGCTTTTTAGGGGCGTTGTGTGCAACGCCCCTAAAAAACTATTTCACATTTTTCAACGTCAACGTCAAAAATTCCCAGAATTTTTCCACGCTGGCGATATTTACCTTTTCGTCAGGTGAGTGTGGATAACGAATGGTTGGACCAAA
>JAIRRI010000196.1 GCA_031256055.1 Bacteroidales bacterium | reverse complement strand
AGATTAAAAAAGCATTACTTCTGCACATATTTTTGAGTTGTATGCTACCCAGAGATATTATCGCAGAAAATGAAGAGTAATTGACAAAAAAGAAAATTATAGCAAAAAATTGTATCTTTGCAAAAAATCTAATTAAAAAAATGGAAGATAAGAATAGATTAAAAGATAAATACATAGACCCGTTTACAGATTTTGGTTTCAAAAAATTGTTCGGGGAAGAATGCAATAAAGACTTACTGCTTGATTTTTTGAACGAACTGCTTCATAAAAAAGAAGGAAAAATAGTTAATATAACTTATCTCAAATCAGAACAGTTAGGCAGGTCTGAAGAAGATAGAAAAGCGATTTTTGATTTGCATTGTGAAAACGAAAAAGGCGAAAAATTTATCGTAGAGATGCAAAAAACGAAACAAAACTTTTTTAAGGATAGAGCATTATATTACAGCACATTTCCGATAATAGAACAGGCTGTTTCGGGCGATTGGAACTATGAATTGAAAGCCGTTTATGCAGTTGCTATTTTGGATTTTGTGTTTGATGAAGGTAAGGATGACCCTGATAAACACAGATATGATGTAATGTTAACGGATATAGAAACGAGCAAGATTTTTTACGAAAAATTAATGTTCGTTTATTTGGAAATGCCCAAATTCAACAAAAAAGTTGAAGATTTGGAAACTCGTTTTGAGAAGTGGATGTATGTTTTAAAAAATTTGAAACGTTTGGATAGACTTCCTGATAAATTGCGAGAGCGCATATTTGAAAAAATATTTTCTGTTGCCGAGATCGCGAAGTTAAGCAAAGAAGAGTATCAACAGTATATAGCCAGTTTAAATGCGTATCGTGATTTCAAAAATTCCATTGATACTGCAAGAGATGAAGGTAAGGCAGAAGGTAAGGCAGAAGGTAAGGCAGAAAGAGATTCAGAAATAGTAAAAAATGCCAAAGAGGTCTTAGGGTTGTCGGTGGAACAAATTCAAAAATTAACAGGATTGACAAAAGAAGAAATCGAAAAATTTTAAAAATGAAAAAATATAAATACATAAAAATGAAAAGAATATGCAAGCAAGTATTGAATTTGATTATTACATGATTGGCAGCACGGGCGAGCCAAACGTACCGTTATTGATGAATAACGATGATTATGATGTAAGAGGCATTAGATTTTTATCCTTTGATGAGCATGTTGATATTGATAAGCCTGTTTATCTGGCTTTGAACCCACCTGTTCCTCCAAAACCGAATTTGTCGGTCGATTATTTAACGCTTCCAGATGCTGTATTTTCTCAAAAAATAGCAGATGCTCTATTACCACTAAATATAGAAGGGTATCAATTAGTTCCCGCCATTATTGTGGATAAAAAAAGAGAGGAACACAAGAATTTTTGGATTGGGCATGCTTTCACCACATTTGAATGTTTTGATAAAGAAGAGTCAATCTATGATATTTGTCCATTTACTGAAGAATGGGATGACATAGAAAAGTTAGTAATGAGCAATCAGTTGTTAGAAAAAACTCCATTAGAAAAGCGTTTGATTTTTACGTCAAAAGAAACCAGCCGTTTCATATTCTATCACAAAACAATAGTTGATGCGATAATGTCTGTAAATCCGTTGAATATACGATTTACTTCAGTGGAAAATTGGTTTGAAGGAGTACAATTTATATAATAATTGCCCAATATCTTCAGGGCAAACACATATAAATTTTACGAATAATAAGGCTACCATCGGAATGCTACCTTTTACGTTAATTTGGTGGCATACCGATGGCATGCCTTGTGACGGTAGGCTTTTCGTATTCTACCGAGCGTAGCAATCCTATGGATTGCAGCAAGTAGAGCAAATAATTTGAAAATACACCAAATAAAATAACCTGAATGATTACATTTTTGACAAAAATTCTCAAAAAACATATTTTTTATCCACTTAAAAATCAATTTATTATATTTTTTTTGAAAAAAGTAAAAAAATAGTTATCAAAAACTAATTTGATATTTTGAAAAATTGTACTACCTTTGCGGCGCAAATTAAAATATGCAAAAAAGATGACTGATGCTATAAATAAAAGAGGGTTAGGTACTTTACCTGTTTTTCTTACTGCTGTTTCAACTATCTTGGGAGCTATAATGTTTCTGCGTTTTGGTGCTGCTGTAGGGACGCTCGGTTTTTGGGGAGCGATTATGTTAGTGATTTTAGGACATTTAATAACCATACCGACAGCCTTAGCTATTTCGGAAATCGCCACAAACACACGCGTAGAAGGCGGTGGCGAATATTTTATTATTTCACGTTCTTTTGGACTAAACATCGGTTCGACTATCGGAATTGCGCTTTATTTTTCACAAGCGGTCAGTATCGCTTTCTATATCATTGCGTTTGCTGAAGCATTTTATCCACTTTATAATTGGCTCGAAATTAGTTTTGGGTATGATATGCCCAGACAATTTATCAGTGTACCAGCACTTTGCTTGTTGGCATATTTTGTCTTGAAAAACGGCTCAGGCTCAGGATTGAAGATGCTGTACATTATAACAGGAATAATGGTCGCTTCGCTTTTGTTCTTTTTCCTTGGAAGTCCGATAGATGCGGGTGATGATGTGATACGAATGCCGGGAAATAATTTTGGCTTTTTCAATGGTAATCAATTTTTTATAATGTTTGCTATCTGTTTTCCAGCCTTTACAGGTATGACGGCAGGAGTAGGTTTAAGCGGTGATTTGCGCAATCCGAGCAAGTCGATACCGTTGGGAACAATGGGCGGAACATTAGTTGGTTTGATTATTTATATGTTGATAATCTGGAAGTTATCCGTT
>JAIRRI010000125.1 GCA_031256055.1 Bacteroidales bacterium | reverse complement strand
GAAGAGATTCCGGTAATGGAAGAAATTATTGCTGAAGAGCAGAATGCAGAAAGCAGAATGCAGAAAGCAGAAGAACAACCTGTGGTTGAAGAACCCTTAGTAACTGAGGAACCCTTAGTAGCGGAACAATTCGTTGCGGAACAATCTGTTGCGGAGGAATTACCTGCTATTGAAAAACCCTCATTCTCAAAAATGCCTCTCGTATCTGCGTACGATTCATTAGAAACCTTTAATTGGGACAACTTAGAGAAAAAAGGTTCAAAATATAGCGCCACCGAAAAAGAGCGCTATGCCGAACTATACACAAAATCTTTCAAATCTATCAACGAAAACGCTGTGATTAAAGGTACTATCGTATCTATCAACCTCCGCGAAATCGTGGTGAATATCGGCTTTAAATCGGATGGGGTAATCACTGCTTCCGAATTGCGCTACAACCCCGATCTGAAAATTGGCGATGAAATTGAAGTGTATGTTGAAAACCAAGAAGATGCCACCGGACAGTTGCAACTGTCTCACAAGAAAGCACGCCTGTTGCAATCATGGAACCGCGTGAACCAAGCGCACGACGAAAATGAAATCATCACCGGTTATGTAAAATGCAGAACCAAAGGTGGTTTGATCGTTGATGTGTTCGGCATTGAAGCGTTCTTGCCCGGCTCTCAAATTGACGTGAAACCGATTCGCGACTATGACGTATATGTGAATAAAACGATGGAATTTAAAGTGGTGAAAATCAACCATGAATATAAAAATGTTGTCGTTTCTCACAAAGCGCTTATTGAAGATGAATTGGAAGCTCAAAAAGCAGAGATCATCGCACGCTTGGAAAAAGGTCAGATTTTGGAAGGTATTGTGAAAAATATCACCAGCTACGGCGTATTTATAGATTTGGGCGGCGTGGACGGTCTTATCCACATCACAGACTTGTCGTGGGGACGTATCAACCACCCCGAAGAGATTGTGCAGTTGGATGAAAAAATCAACGTGGTTATCCTCGATTTCGACGAAAACAAAAAACGTATTGCGCTCGGCTTGAAACAATTAACGCCACATCCGTGGGATGCTTTGGATGCTAACCTGCAGATAGGCGACAAACTCAAAGGTAAAGTAGTGGTTATTGCCGATTACGGCGCGTTTATCGAAGTGTGTCCGGGCGTAGAAGGTCTGGTGCACGTTTCCGAAATGTCATGGTCGCAACACCTGAGAACTGCCCACGACTTTTTGAAAGTGGGCGAAGAAGTGGAAACCGTTATCTTAACGTTAGACCGCGACGAAAGAAAAATGTCACTCGGTATCAAACAGTTAATTCCGGATCCATGGTCAGAAATTACCTCTAAATATCCTGCCGGCTCGAAACACACCGCTACCGTTCGCAATTTTACCAACTTCGGTATTTTTGTAGAATTGTAAGAAGGCGTGGACGGCTTGATTCACATCTCCGATCTTTCTTGGTCGAAGAAAATCAAACATCCGGCTGAATTTACCAAAATTGGAGAGAAAATTGATGTAGTAGTTTTGGAAGTGGATATTGAAAACCACAGATTGAGTTTGGGACACAAACAGTTGGAAGAAAATCCGTGGGATGTGTTTGAAACGGTGTTCGCCGTTGGAACGACCCACCAAGGCACTATCCTTGCTCAAACCGATAAAGGCTACACCATTTCATTGCCTTATGGCATAGAAGGTTTCTGTTTCAATCGTGCGCTTCAAAAAGAAGACAAATCCATACCAAGAGTTGACGAAACGCTTGCGTTCAGAGTGATCGAGTTTCAAAAAGAGGCGAAAAAAATCAACCTTTCTCACAACAAAACGTGGCAAGAAACTAAAGAAGATGAAGAAAAGCGCGTAGCCAACGAAGAAAAGAAACAAAAGAAAGAGATTGACAAAATCAACGAAAAAGCGGATAAAACCACTTTAGGCGATTTGGATATTTTTAAAACGTTGAAGAAAGATTTGGAGAAGAATAAAGAGTAAAAAAGTTGAGCGGCATTTGTAATGCCGCTCTTTTTTTAATTCTCCTTTATCACCGTTTCCGCTGCTTCAATAATGGCAACAAAATCGGCTGCTTTTAGCGAAGCGCCGCCGATGAGCCCGCCGTCCACGTTGGGTTGGTGGAACAGTTCCAGTGCATTTTGCGCGTTGCAACTGCCGCCGTACAAAATATAGGTAGCGTAGGCTATTTCGGTGCCATATTTTTTCTCGACCAACTGACGAATAAAGGCATGCATCTCTTCGGCTTGCGCGGGGGTGGCAGTTTCGCCGGTGCCGATTGCCCACACCGGCTCGTACGCAATTACAATGCTTTCAAAATCTTGCGGCGACAAATGGAATAGCGATTCTTTGATCTGTTTTTCCACTATCTCAAAGTGTTTGCCGGCTTTGCGCTCTTCAATCACTTCGCCGCAACACACCACCGGCACCAACTGACTTTCTAACAGCAAGTCCACTTTTTTTGCGATGGTTTGGTTTGATTCCTGAAAGAATTTACGTCTTTCGGAGTGCCCTACGATGCAGAACTCAACGCCGAGTTGCGCCAGCATTTCGGCGGATATTTCGCCGGTAACCGCGCCGTTTTTATACTCGCTGCAGTTTTGCGCGCCTGTCGAAAAATCGGCTTCTTCCGCCTGATCGGTGGCTAATTCCAAATAGAGAAACGGAGGGCAGAGCACCACGCCGGTTTCCAATTTCAGATCTGCAATCTGTTCTCCGATTGCAATGATCAAATCGTCGGCTTCTTCAAACGATTTGTTCATTTTCCAGTTTCCAATGACCATTTTTGGTTTCATAACGATTTTGTTTTAATTATTATTTGGCAAAAGTATTAAATTTCGTGACAACGTGACGGCGTGACAATGGATGTTTACGTTTTTTTTCTTTGAAAGAAAATATATAGGATACATAGGATGATAAACGTTGTAAAGAGCGTATTCGCCAACGAAATCCAAATAATTTTCCACCATTGCGCCCAGTGATAAATTTCCAAAACAGATACGGAAATTTGATGTACCCATACCAACAGTAGCGTATATACTAAAATCCACGAGAAATCTTTGATGCCGGGCGCGGGCGTTACCCCTTTTTCCAAAGGCTTTAATCCATTTAAAAGTAAGATAATATAAGGGCGACAAAAAACCATTAATACGCAGGCGAAGGCTTGTATGCCAAAAGTTTTTAAGAAAGCATCCACCATAAATCCGGTGGCAAATGCAAAGATATATTGCCACGATTTGGGAATCTCGATGGGCAGTAAGATGAGAAAGAGCAGATAAACAAAGGGATTTAAGAAGCCAAACCATTGCACATAATTGAACACAAACACTTGCAGCGCAATCAAAATAAGAAAACGGGAAAAGTTTGCAGTCAATTTATTCATTCTTAAATCTTGATTTTAAATCGTCAAATTCGGATTTATAGAGGTTCGAAATGAGCTATACATAGTGGAGGTTTCTAAAATCGGTAGCCATACGAATTTTTATGGTTAAAAAAGTGTTGTTCGGATTATCATATTTTTCGATAACCGTGCCAATCAGCAGGTCTTTGGGAAACACGTCGGAGTAGCCGCTGGTGACTACGGAATCTCCCACTGCAATCAGCAAATGTTGCGGAATATCAATAACTTGTGCGATTGAAGGGTCATCGCCTAACCACACCACCGTGCCGATTTGATCAATAGATGGAATTTTTGCGCTGATTCTGGAGTGGGGGTTCAGCATAGGGATAACGGTGCTGAAATTTTCGGAAACGTCGCTCACCACGCCCACCACGCCTGCGGCAGAGAGCACCGCCATATCCGCCGTTACGCCCGATTTGCTTCCTCTATCAATAATGATGTAGTTGTAGGTTTTGTGAACCGTGTTAAATACTACATTTGCCGAAGAAATATCATACATTTTGCGCCTATGTTTTTTATCTCCTTCCGAAAAAACAGAATGAATTGAGTCATCCGAAACAATAAACATATTCTCTTTATTTCTTTTTAACTCCATATTTTCGTTCACCAATCGTATATTTTCACTGCTATATTTAAAATGTTGATAGAAGAGGCTGGCAAGCTTTTGCACCGGACCTGTGATGGTTTGTACCGTTGATGAAAGTGCAAAATGCTGATAGTTATTGTTTTTATATATCAACACAATCGCAAAAACCAGCAACAGCAATACAACGAGAAAATGAAAATAGCGTTTAATCAGGTCTTTAAGGCTGTTCATTTAGTCAGATAAAAGATGGTGCGAAAGTAT
>JAIRRI010000004.1 GCA_031256055.1 Bacteroidales bacterium | reverse complement strand
CTCAAATCACTTTGGATTACGATGAAAACCAAAATTTCTAACGGAGAACTCAACAATGTTTCGATGCTCAAAAAATTGTCGCGTTTTGTGGATGAAGAAACATTGAATCATGTGAAGTTTGCAACCCTCGAAAACACGATTGAAATCCGAAATGAGACTATCAACATACCGGAAATGCGAATTGTTTCAAATGCACTGAATTTAAACATTTCCGGCACTCATCATTTCGATGGAACAATCGATTATAACATCAAAGTTGCCTTGTCGGAATTGTTGAGCAAACGACGCAGAGAACGTCGAAGAAATCAAGAGGAATCGGGTGCTGTGGATGATGAAAAAAAACGAACCAGTTTGTTTGTTCACATAACGGGAACGGCCGATAATCCCAAGTTTAAATACGATATCAAGAATGTGTTTAGAAATCTCGAAGTCGGCTCCGGTGCTGCGTCTGCCGCTATCAAACAAGAAAGAGAAACGGTGAAACGAGTTTTAAAAGAAGAGTTTCATTTTCTCCAAAAAAGCGAAGAAACCAAGCAACAAGAAGCCCTTTGGCGCGAACAGGAAAAAGGAAAGTTCGTCATCGAGTGGGATGATGATAAACCTGAAACACCTGTAAATACACGTTCAAGAAACAGAAGGCAAACAAAAAAGGACACCGTTCGGATTGGCGTCCTTTTTGAAGATGATTAAATGTCTGAACCGTGATTTTATTAAGATTTTTAAGATTATCAAGATTATCCGTTACCAGAAAGAAATCTTGGGAATTTTGTAAATCTTAATAAAATCGTGGTTCAAACATTTTTATTTACAAAGATTATACGTATCCGTAGCAATCACCAATTCCTCATCAGTCGAGAGAAGCAGAACTTTTACATGCGAATCGGCTGTTGACAAAACAGTATCTTCTCCACGCAAGTTGTGATTAAGTTTTTCGTCAAATTTCACGCCCATAAATTCCATGTTTTTGCAAACGGCTGCACGAACAGCATGGTCATTTTCGCCAATACCACCGGTGAAAAGGATGACATCTACTCCGCCCATCGCAGCAGCATAAGCGCCCACATATTTTTTCACACGATAACTGAACATATCTAATGCCAATTTTGCACGTTCGTTGCCTTCACTTGCAGCAGCCCACAAATCACGCATATCCGACGAAACGCCTGAAATACCTTGCATTCCGCTCTTTTTATTCAGTACATCGTTGGTTTGTTGAATGGTCAAGTTTTCTTTTTCTTGCAAAAACAGAATAGCGCCTGCATCCAAATCGCCACAACGCGTGCCCATGATCAACCCTTCAACAGGTGTGAAGCCCATTGAAGTATCAATGGATTTACCTTTGTCTATTGCACAAATCGAAGCGCCGTTACCCAAATGACAAGAAATTATTTTCGTATTTTCGAGTTTCAAACCGAGCATATCGCAAGCTTTTTGCGCGACAAATTTATGGCTTGTGCCGTGAAATCCATAGCGACGAACTTTGTATTTGTCGTAATATTCGTACGGAATTGCGTACATGTATGAATATGCAGGCATGGTTTGGTGGAACGATGTGTCGAACACCGCCACTTGCGGCACATTTGGCAATACAGCCTTGATGCAGTCAATACCTTTTTTGTTGGCAGGATTGTGAAGCGGAGCCAATTGAAACAAATCTTCAATTTGTTTCTCTTCTTTTTCGCCGATGATTACGCTTTTCGGAAAAAATTCGCCACCGTGAGCTACACGATGACCAACGGCTTTGATTTCCGAAAGGTCTTTAATTACGCCATGTTCGGGCGATGTCAACGCTTGCAACACAAAATTCACACCCTCTTGATGAGTGGGAATTTCTAAAACAGTTTTGATTTTGTCAACACCTTTGGGTTGATGGGTAAGCACCGCATCGTTAAGACCGATACGCTCAACGAGGCCTTTGGCAAGCACATCGGGCGTTTGACTCATGTCAATGAATTGATACTTGATGGAAGAACTTCCACAGTTTAGAACTAAAATTTTCATGTTAAATATTTTTTTTAGTGCAAAGATACAAAAAAAATCGTTTTATTTTTGCATAATTTATGAACAAGTTGTTCAAAACTTTTTTCTTTTTAATCAAATCGCAGCTTTTTCTGTACTTCCGTATCCATCTCTAAATCTCGACGAAGTTTGTAATCAATATTTGCTTTGCGGGCTTGCGAAATTTGATGATAGCGATGAATGCGGTAAAGTTTGCCGTCTTTCACAAGTTTGGCGCCGGTTTGATGGAAACAGAACGGAATATCTTTTTCGACGCACTGACGGCGAATGTCTAAAATCCAATCATAGTCGAGGATTCTGGCTTCTATACCGGATTCTCCGCTGGTGGCAACTTCATGAATTTCATCATTCAAATATGCTGAAATATCCATTTTTTCAAGCATTGGCGCAATGATAATCACTTTATGCTTAATCGGAAGTTCATTGAAAATCGGCAGGCGATAATCAGCCATAGCCTGATTTTCCACGGTACAACCGATGATGACATTTTCGTAACCGGCGCCCCAATCATCGGGCAAATTCACACGAAATCTGTCAATCCGTTTGGTGAAAATAAAAAATCGCAAATCTTTGCGAAGTCGTATCATTGCCCATGCTTCCGAACGCCATTCATCCGCTTGTTCTACGAAAAAATCGGATGTCATGCAGGTATAAATAATTTGTCCGGAACGTAACTTGTAGGATTTATCACGCTTTCGCTTAATCGGCAAATCGAAATCTGCATTTTTTTTCACCACATTGGCACGTTTGCCATCGCCGTACATCTCGTCTTGACGATAGACGTAGCAGTGTTTACAACCGGGACTGTGTTTGATGCAGCCGTGCCAGGGGTTCCAATAATTAGGCATAATATGCAAAGATACGAAAAAAAATGATAACTTTTGCTATGTTCAAGTTTTTTTGTATCTTTGTGTTTTATTTATCGTTATGAAACGAATCAAAAACCAAATTATCATCGTTTTTTCGCTACTAATGTTGTGCGGTTGTACGGCTTATTATCCGCAATTGGTGCATATTCCGCTAATCGAAGGACAAGGTGATTTGAAAATTGATTGGACTAATTTTTTAGCATTGGGAGGTCTAGATGAAGAGGATGGTGCTCGACATGGATTGGTAGGAGGAACTCTCACGGCAACGTATGGAGCAACAGATTGGTTGGCAGTACAAGGATATATGGGTTTTGACATATTGGGGAGGGCACATTTGCAAGGTGCTTTGGGAATTTTTAATAAATTTGACAACAAAACTGTGATAGAACTATATGGTGGATATGGGATTGGGAGAAGCGGTTGGAAGGACGACAAGAGTGGTAATTACGTAGATGGCAGTTATCAACTTACTTTTGCGCAGTTCAATATAGGGCAGAACGGCATAGGTAGTCCAAATCTTGATTATGGATTTGGATTGAAAAGTGGATATATTTTCGGTACTCACAAAGCAGAGAAACAAAATGATGGATGGGTCGTAGAGCCTTCTGCTTTTTTACGTTTTGGAGGTGAAAAAATAAAGATTTCTATCCAAGTTAATTATTTGTGGACAAAAACTGTTTCTGAAAATTATTATTATCCGCTTGGAATAGGCTTTGGACTTCATTTAAATTTGAATACAAAGGGAAAAGCAAAAAACGAGATGTAATAATTTTATAAATAAAAAAAGCGAGCGTTGCTCGCTTTTTTTTATTTGCTATTCTTTAACTTCCTCAAAATCCGCGTCAGCAATCGTTTCCTCTTGTGCAGGTTCACCTGCGGTATTCGAGGCGTTTCCTGCAAACGGATTTGCATCTCCAAACGGACTTTGAGCATTTCCGCCTTGTGCTTCTTGTGTGGCTTTGTAAAGTTCCTCGGAAGCGGCTGTCCATGCAGTGTTCAGCTTTTCGAGTGCAGGTTCGATTTTTGATAAATCTTTTGTGCCTTCGGCTTCTTTTAGTTCTTTCAAGGCTTCTTCAATCGGCGTGCGTTTTTCTTCCGAAATTTTTTCGCCGTACTCTTTGAGTTGTTTTTCGGTTTGGAAAATCATTGCACTTGCAGTGTTCAATTTGTCGGCTTCTTCCTTCAGTTTTTTGTCGGCTTCGGCATTAGCTTCGGCTTCGGCTTTCATCCGTTTGATTTCCTCTTCCGAAAGTCCGGATGAGGCTTCAATACGGATTTGTTGCGATTTTCCGGTGCCTTTATCCAATGCAGACACGTGCAAAATTCCATTCGCATCAATATCGAAAGTCACTTCGATTTGCGGAACTCCGCGTGGTGCGGAAGGAATGCCATCCAAGTGGAAACGTCCGATGGTTTTATTGTTCGCTGCCATTGGGCGCTCGCCTTGCAGCACGTGGATTTCAACGGATGGTTGATTATCTGCTGCTGTTGAAAATGTTTCCGATTTTTTCGTCGGAATGGTTGTGTTTGATTCAATTAATTTGGTCATCACACCGCCCATGGTTTCAATTCCCAACGAAAGCGGAGTAACGTCTAACAACAACACATCTTTCACTTCGCCCGTCAATACTGCACCTTGAATGGCTGCACCAAGTGCCACAACTTCATCCGGATTCACACCTTTCGACGGTGCTTTTCCAAAGATTTTTTCCACTAAGGCTTGAATTGCAGGAATACGTGTTGAACCTCCAACCAAAATCACCTCATCAATTTCTGATGCTTTCATTCCCGCGTCAGATAAGGCTTTTTCGCAAGGTGCAACGCAACGTTGAATTAGACTATCGTTGATTTTTTCAAACTCGGCACGCGTCAACGTTTTTACTAAATGTTGTGGTATTCCCTCAACCGGCATGATATACGGCAAATTGATTTCCGTTTGAGTTGAACTTGACAATTCAACTTTTGCTTTTTCCGCCGCTTCTTTCAAGCGTTGCAAAGCCATTGGGTCTTTACGCAAATCAATCGCTTTGTCTTTCAAAAAGTCGTCTGCCAACCAATTGATGATGTTTTGGTCAAAATCATCTCCACCCAAATGCGTGTCGCCGTTAGTTGATTTTACTTCAAACACGCCATCTCCAAGTTCGAGAATTGAGATATCGAATGTTCCTCCACCAAAGTCGAACACAGCGATTTTGCTGTCTTTGTGTTGTTTGTCAATACCGTAAGCCAAAGCCGCAGCAGTTGGCTCATTGATGATGCGATGTACTTTCAAACCGGCAATTTCGCCTGCTTCTTTTGTAGCCTGACGTTGCGAATCGTTAAAATACGCAGGAACGGTGATTACTGCCCCCGATACGGTTTGCCCGAGATAATCTTCAGCCGTTTTCTTCATTTTTTGAAGAATCATCGCTGAAATTTCTTGCGGAGTGTAAGTCTTGCCGTCAATACTGATAACGGCCATGTTGTTTTTACCCGCCTCTACCTTGTAAGGCACGCGCGGAATTTCGTTTTTCACCTGTTCCACGGTTTCACCCATAAAACGCTTGATTGAAAAAACGGTTTTTGTAGGATTAGTGATCGCCTGACGTTTAGCAGGATCACCCACTTTGCGTTCGCCTCCATCGACAAACGCCACCACTGAAGGTGTTGTTCTGCGACCTTCGTTGTTCGTAATTACAACGGGTTCGTTACCTTCCATCACTGCTACGCAAGAATTCGAGGTTCCGAGGTCAATTCCAATAATTTTTGCCATAATATTTTTCTCCTTTTTAATTTCGTTATTTTGTTTTTACTTTGTTTATAACAAATAACATACCAAAAGGAAGATTATGACAAAATGACATATTCGTAGGAGTAGAAAATTTTTGACCCCTACAACATTATTCCATAAAACGATTATAAATAACCCGCGAATTGTATTGCTGGATTATCGCTTTCAGCGTGCGTTCCATACGTTGCAGAACCTCAGGTTCGCTGTCCATAAGGTTTGGAGATTTTGCAAAATTGCGGTCATTGCGTCTCAGAGAAGTGGATTGTCTATTCATAAAATTCAAGACCCAACCATCTTTAACAAATTGATAATTTCCACTCAAATAGTTTAGATTGTAGGGTATTGCACTCATATCGAACGCGCTTTGTCCAAAAGCAATAAACGGCTTGTCGTAGCCAACATAGTGCAATATGCTTGGCATGATATCGATTTGCGACATGATTTTTTCTTCTCGATGCGGCTTGATATATTTTGGGAAATACCAAATCGTCGGGATTTCTAATGCACCCAAAGTTGTTGTATAATATTCGTTTTCGAGCAACGAAGAATGGTCGGACGTGATGATAAATAATGTATTCTCAAACCAAGGTTGCTTGCGGGCAGTTTCAAAAAAACGTTGCAACGCATAATCGGTATAGCCTACAACCTCGTGAACAGGCAGCGTACCTTTTGGAAAATGCCCTTCATACACTTTCGGTATTGTGTAGGGATGATGCGAGGACAACGTATAAATCACCGACAAAAAGGGCTGCGAAGTGTGAGTGGTCATGCGATTTGCCGCATACTGCATAAACGGCTTGTCGAAAATACCCCATTTCCCATCGCAATCTTGGTCGTTGTTGTATTCTGGTTTGCCTAAGTATTCGTCGAAACCAACTCGGATTGCAAACGCATCAAAACCAAACGTCCCTTTAAATCCACCATGATAGAACGACGAAGCATACCCCATTGTTCCCAATGTATTTGCCAAACTTGGAATGTCATTTTGAATGTATTGCGAAAAAACATACCGTTGTTCCATCCAATTCGGAAAACCTGCAACTATGGCCGGAATTCCTGTGACGGAAGTTTGAGAATTGGACATCCCTCTAAACACAAGTCCCTGTTGAGCTAAACTATCCATAAACGGTGTATAGCCCACATCTCCGCCACTCAGAAATTTTGAAAATTCGGACGAGTAACCTTCCAAAATAAGGATAACTATGTTCGGTAAGTCTTGCCCTTCGAAAATTTTATCGGCATAATGCCGACGAGGATCGAATTCAGCATACAGTTCTTCTTTGGTCAAATAATAATGAACTTCTTCTAATCCTGTTTTACCAAGGGTTTTCAAGATAACAAAAGGCGTGTTCAGAATCAAATTGGAATTGTTTGGACTGATCTGCACCGCATGAAAAATACTTATGGGATAGCCCTGAAAACCGCCTCTCTGTCCCAATAAAATAAGTGGAATGAACATCAGAAATGCAACTGCGTGTCTGATATAATATCGAATATTGATAGTTCGAGGCTGGTACAATTTCAAACGTTTTCCAACAAAAAACAGCATAAAAATTCCGAAAATCGCCAAAATCGTCAAATACCAATAGTACACGAAAAACATCGGAAGCAGGCGAATAAAGTCGCTCTCAGCTCCACTCAAATAACTGAATATGGTCGCATCCATCCGCTGATGTGTAATCGGATAATACGCAATATCCACACCATTCGCAATAAAGCGGTTATGCTTGTAATGAATTGGCAGTAAATTCAACACTAAAAACGGCGTTAAAATAAACAGCGTACTTGATATCGCGTAGCGAAAACTTGCAAAAATCAAACAAAATACTTCTAAAAACGAAACACTATAGAACAAATCATAATTTACGATCAGAAAAAGTCCTTGTGTAACTATCCAAAGAAACATTAGCAAAAGCCATCTCGACAAGAGAAGAAAAGGTAGCGGAAGATAGAATGGAGCAATTGCTTTTTTTATGTCGCTAAGCATTATTTTTTTCCTGTCTTTTTCGTCGCTGTTTTTTTAGCAGTCGGTTTCTTTGCTGCTGCTTTTTTTACAGGCTTTTCGTCGGTATCGGAAGCTAATTTTTTACCTTCGGATAAGTCCAAGCAATCTTGCAAAGTTAATGTTTTTGGATCAATGCTTTTCGGAATTTTAAAATTCTTTTTGCCAACAGCAACATAAGGTCCAAAACGTCCGTTAAGCACACGAACATCTGGGTTTTCCTTAAATTCACGAATCACAGCATTGGCATCTTTATCGCGTTTTTCTTTGATAATTTCGACTACACGTTCCTCCGAAACCTCTAACGGATCTTCGGTTTTCGGCAATGGAAAAAATGTTTTTCCCAAACGGATATAAGGTCCGAAACGACCAATTGCAACAACTAAATCTTCGCCTTCAAACTGCCCAACTGTTCTCGGAAGTTTGAACAATTCCAGCACTTCATCAAGCATAATCGTTTCAATGGATTGACCTTTTTTCAAGCTTGCAAATGTCGGTTTTTCTTCATCGCTAACTTCGCCCAACTGAGCCATTGGTCCAAATCTGCCGATTTTCACATAGATGTTTTTCTTGGTTTTCGGATCAACTCCAACCAAACGTTCGCCACTCACACGCTCCGAATTTTTGAGTGTTGTTTCCACATCTTTGTGAAACGGTTTATAGAATCGACGCAGCATTTCCGTCCATTTCACATCACCGTCGGCAACATCATCAAATTCTTTTTCGACTTCGGCAGTGAAATTAAAATCAATAATTGTATCAAAATTTTCGACCAAAAAGTGAGTTACCAAATTGCCAATATCCGTTGGAAATAGTTTGGCTTTTTCTGTACCAAACGTTTCTGTTTTATCATCTTCTTTGATAATTCCTTTTGCGTTTAATTCAAACGTTTTGTAAGTCCTTTCGTTGCCTTCTCGATCTTCTTTCACCACGTATTCGCGCTTTTGAATGGTCGAAATGGTTGGCGCATACGTTGATGGACGACCAATACCCAACTCTTCCATTTTTTTCACCAAACTCGCTTCGGTGTAACGAGGCGGCGCTTGTGTAAACGTTTGACGCGCGAATATTTTTTGCGTCGAAAGTTCGTCATTTACTTTCATCGGAGGCAGCAATCCTTTCACATCGGAGTCCTCTTCTTCATCATGAGATTCCATGTAAACTTTCAAAAATCCGTCGAACATCAAGACTTCGCCTTTTGCTTGAAATTTTTCCGAACGATTAGAAATATCAATATTTACAGTCGTTTTCTCAAATTCGGCATCGCTCATTTGCGAAGCAATCGTGCGTTTCCAAATTAAATCGTACAATTTTTGTTGCGACGCATCACCTTCTATTTTATGATTATCAATATAGGTCGGACGAATGGCTTCGTGCGCTTCCTGTGCACCTTTCGACTTTGTGGCGTATTGACGCATTTTGTGATATTTTGCACCGTAACTTTTTTCAATCTCCGCTTTCGCTGTATTTATTGCTAAACCCGAAAGATTTACAGAATCGGTACGCATATATGTAATATATCCCGATTCATAAAGTTGTTGCGCAACCAACATGGTTTTGGCTACCGAAAAACCTAATTTTCGAGAGGCTTCCTGTTGCAATGTTGATGTTGTAAATGGCGCTGCAGGCATACGTTTCGCAGGCTTTGTTTCAATATCGGAAATCGTGAATTTCGCCGTTTTGCAATCCTCTAAAAATGTTTTGGTATCTTTCGCATCTGCAAAACGCTTGCTTAACTCCGCTTCCAACGTTTTTTTCGACGGCAAGTCAAACAATGATGTTACACGAAAAGCAGATGTTGACTCAAAGTGTCGAATTTCGTTTTCACGATCTGCAATCAAGCGAACGGCAACAGATTGCACACGTCCGGCAGACAAATTCGGACGAATTTTTTTCCACAACACCGGCGAAATTTCATAACCCACCAAACGATCTAAAACGCGTCGCGCTTGTTGTGCATTGATCAGATTTTCATCCAATTGGCGAGGGTTTTCAATTGCATGTAAGATTGCTGTCTTAGTGATTTCATTAAACACAATCCGTTTGATTTTGGCTTTATCCAATTTCAAAACTTCCGACAAATGCCACGCGATGGCTTCCCCTTCGCGGTCTTCATCGGATGCCAACCAAACCGTATCAGCATTTTTCGCTTCTTTTGTCAATTCGGCAACTATTTTTTTCTTATCACTCGGAATTTCATACTCCGGTGCAAAATCATGCTTCACATCTATGCTTAGATTACCTTTTGGGAGATCACGCACATGACCGTAAGACGATAAAACTTTGTAGTCTTTACCCAAATATTTTTCAATGGTTTTGGCTTTTGCAGGAGACTCTACAATGACTAAATTTTTTGACATAAAAACTGTTTTTCGATTAAGAAATATTTTGCAAAGGTATGAATTAATTTTCAAATTCCTGCAAAATATTTTCATCATCACGGAAAGGAAACATTTTTTCTCTTAATAATGAAGTGTTTAACGGAATAAAAATTTTATAAGTCCGCCTGGATTTATTCGGGAGATGGTTGCTCCTCAACCATGGGTTCAACGATTTGAGTTGTTGATAAGTCGTTCCTTGTTGACGAGCAAATGCGAATAAATCTGTAATGGTTGTATCTACAACGACTGTTCGTGTTGGGATTGGCGGATACAAATCTTTTTCGCGCAAAATAATTCCATAGGCAATCGGATCTTCAAAAATCGTTTTGAATGCGAGAATACGAAACAAATATCGCGATGTTTCCTCAGGCAAATGCATATTGTAATAATCCGTTGTTTGTTGATTTTCGATGTGACGCCTAATATTACCTTCGCCTGTATTGTAGGCTGCTGCTGCTAATGTCCAACTGTTGCCGAATCGATTGTAATTGGCTTTGAGATATTTCGCTGCCGCAACAGTCGCTTTTTCCAAATGGTAACGTTCGTCAATTTCATTGTTAATTTCCAAACCATATTGCTGCCCGGTTCCTTTCAAAAACTGCCAAAAACCTGCGGCTCCGGCAGGCGACACAGCAAGCGTAAACCCACTTTCGGCTAATGCTAAATATTTGAAATCATCGGGCAATCCTTGTTCTGCCAAGATCGGTTCAATAATCGGAAAGAAGCGATTAGCACGCTTTATAAGCAATAGAATATTGGATTGCCAATACACATTTACCAACATTTCGCGATCCATTCGTTCGAAAACATGATAGATTTCCAACGGCACACGTTCGCCGCAAAAGTCCATCGAATCAGGAATTGCAGGCGAAAAGATTTTAACATTATTTTGAAAAGCGCGTTGATAATATTCATCACTATTGTCTCCTTTGTTTTGGAAATTTAGAGTGATGAAAGCAGTTAAAATGATTGCGACGAGGGTGATTAAGAGATTTAGATGTTTGGACATTTTTGAGTTATGAATGATTAATGATAACGACAGGGGATATGTAGGGGCGAAACATGTTTCGCCCTCGTTTAATTATTTAAAATTGGGATTGAAATTCTGAAAATTTAGGGGCGATTTTATCTTTATCGGACAAAATCGGATGGTCTGTACCCCATTCAATACAAAGAGTTTCATCATTCCAAAGCAATGAACCTTCGGATTCTTTATTGTAAGACTGTGAACATTTATACGAAAAAATTGTATCGTTTTCCAATACCAAAAAGCCATGTGCAAATCCTTCGGGAATGTAAAGCATACGCTTGTTTTGTTCGGAAAGTTCAACGCAAACATGCTGCCCGTAAGTGGGCGAATTCTTGCGAATATCAACGGCTACGTCCAATACAGCACCTTTTACGACACGAACTAATTTAGCCTGCGCAAACGGCGGATTTTGAAAATGCAATCCACGCAAAACTCCTTTTTGTGATTTGGATTCGTTGTCTTGAACAAACACTTTGTCTATACCTAAATCTTTCAGTTTTTGGTAAGAATAGGATTCAAAGAAGTAACCTCTATCATCAGAAAACACAGATGGCTCAATGATTTTTAGGTCGGGGATTTTTGTGTTGATTATTTTCATCTTTTTGATTTTTTCAGTACACGGTCGTTTCGACTTCGCTCAACGACCGTGTTGTGGTAGCTGAGCGGAGTCGAAGCTACAAATGCACGGCTTGCCCATAAGCCGCAGCCACAGCCTCCATCAAGGCTTCAGACATAGTTGGATGTGGATGAACTGCAGAAAGAATTTCATGGGATTTTACATTTTTTTCGCGAATGATTACGGCTTCGGCAATCATTTCCGTAACGTTGTCGCCAATCATATGACAACCCAATAGTTCATCGGTTTTTGCATCAAAAACAACTTTCACAAAACCATCTCTATTGCCTGCTGCTGTTGCTTTTCCAGAAGCCGTAAATGGGAATTTTCCAACTTTAATTTCATAACCTGCTTCTTGCGCGTTTTTTTCGGAAAGTCCGACAGATGCAATTTCCGGAGTAGTGTACGTACAGCCCGGAATGTTGTTGTAATTCACGGGATGTGGGTTTAATCCCGCAATTTTCTCAATACACACAAGGGCTTCGTGCGATGCCACATGTGCCAAAGCATGACCCGGAACAACGTCGCCAATCGCATAATACCCTTCTTGGGTGGTGCGGTAATATTCATCAACCTTGATTTTTGTTCCTACAATTTCGATGCCCGTTTCTTCTAATCCGATGTTTTGAATATTGGTAGTAACGCCAACTGCCGACAACACGACTTCAGCTTCAACAATCTCCTCCCCTTTTTTGGTTTTGATAGTGCATTTGCACAAATCACCTGTGGTATCAACGTGTTCAACGCTTGAATCGACCATCACTTTCATGCCGTTTTTTCTAAACGAACGGCTGAGTTGCGCAGAAACATCAGCATCTTCCACCGGTACAATTTGTGGTAGAAATTCCACCAACGTTACTTTCGTTCCTATGGATTGATAGAAGTGTGCAAATTCCGATCCAATCGCTCCTGAGCCAACAACAAGCATAGATTCCGGCTGTCTACGCAACGTCATAGCTTCGCGATAACCGATGATTTTTTTTCCGTCTTGCGGTAAATTCGGTAATTCGCGACTACGAGCGCCTGTAGCAATCACAATATGGTTTGCTGAATAGTCTGTAATTTCACCATTTTCAGATGATTTCACTTCTATAATTTTATTCGGTTTAACTTTTCCAAAACCACGAATAATATCCACTTTATTTTTTTGCAATAAAAATGCAACGCCTTTATTCATCGTTTCCGCAACGCCTCGACTGCGTGTAACCATCGCATCTAAATCCGCTTTTGCTGCACCTTCCAATTTCACGCCATAAGCTTCCGCATGAAGCAAATATTGAAAAACCTGCGCACTTTTCAACAGTGCTTTTGTCGGGATACAACCCCAATTCAAGCAAACACCGCCTAAATCGGCACACTCTACAACGGCTGTTTTCATGCCTAACTGCGCTCCTCGAATGGCTGCCACATAGCCTCCGGGACCACTTCCAATAACTATTAAATCGTAATTCATTTTCATTTTTTTTTGCAAAGATACAAAAAATTATTTAAACCGTCATGTCGAGCATAGCAAAGCGAAGTCGAGACATCCCATAGCAAGGGGATTCCTCGACTTTGCTCGGAATGGCGGTGTGGTTTCATTTTTTTTTGTATCTTTGCAAAAAAGAATTCATGTCCGATCAACCTGCTCTATATCGTTATTTCGTAGAATTAGCTTACAACGGCACATCGTTTTGCGGTTGGCAAATTCAGGATAATGCCATTACGGTGCAAAGCACGTTGGAGGAGGCGTTTTCTCGCATTATGCGTGAGCCTGTTGCGCTAACGGGTGCAGGACGCACAGATACAGGTGTGCATGCAAAAAAATATGTTGCGCATTTCGATACTTCGCAACTTTTGAACGAACAGTCTTGTCAAGACTTACGTCGAAAATTAAATTCATACTTGCGAGAATCTATTGTAATTTACAAAATTTATCAAGTTCCAAATGACTTGCATGCAAGGTTTTCGGCAATTTCTCGAACGTATCAATATGTTATTTCTCTCGAAAAAAATCCATTTATCGTTGATTTTTCTTACGAATTACATCCTGATTTGGACATTAATCGAATGAATGAAGCGTGCAAAATTTTACACAAATACACTGATTTTTCAAGTTTTTCTAAAGCACACACGCAAACCAAAACCAATTTATGCACCATTCAAAAAGCCATTTGGATACGCGAAAAAAATAAGTTGGTTTTCACCATTCAAGCCAATCGTTTTTTGCGCAATATGGTGCGTGCTATAGTCGGCACAATGATTGAAGTGGGACAGCATAAAATTTCATTAGATGATTTTCGTCAAATTATTGAAAATAAAAATCGCAGTGATGCGGGGTTGTCGGTCCCTGCAAAAGGGTTGTTTTTGGTGGATGTGACGTATCCGTAGGGGCGAACCCACGTGTTCGCCCCTACAAATCATAACACATTCCCCAATTGTTCCTTAACTTTCTCCAATTCATCCTTCATTTCGACCACAATTTTTTGAATATCCACATCATTAGCCTTTGAACCAATAGTGTTGATTTCTCTGCCGATTTCTTGGGTTACAAAACCTAATTTCTTACCTGCGGATTCTTCATTGAGCGTGTCTAAAAAATAAGTGCAATGCTTTTCCAAACGTAGTTTTTCTTCTGTGATGTCAAGTTTCTCAAGATAGTAGAATAATTCCTGTTCGAACCGATTTGCATCAACGCTGCTTGAGTCAACCCATTTTTCGAGGTTGGTTTTCATGCGTTCTTTTATCGTTGAGATGCGTGATTTTTCAAACGTTTCTACTTTTTTTAACAAAGTTTGAATTATTACAATACGATTTCTAAAATCTTCCTCCAAAATTTGTCCTTCGTGCAAGCGAAATTCATCGAATTTGGCAATTGCTTTCATTACTACATCCATGGCGGAAGTCCATGTTTTTTCATCAATTTCGGGTGTTTCGCAATTCAACACATCGGGCATTTTCATTGCAATTCTCAACACATCGGATTGCAAATTTTGTTCTTCGGAAATACGTTTTAATTCCAACACATATTGTTCGACAATCGCTCTGTTAATGGTAGAAGACGCTACTTTTGCATCTGTTTCAAATGTCAGTATGCCCTCGACTTTTCCGCGTTGCAGCAGGGGCGATAACACGGCTCGCAATTCCAACTCTTTTTCTCGAAACAAGGTTGGGATTTTCAACGTCAAATCTAATTGTTTAGAGTTTAGCGATTTGATTTCAAAGGATATTTTTTGATTGGGCAACTCATCGGTGTGCTTGCCGAAGCCGGTCATGGATTTAATCATAAAAGCGATTTTTTTTGCAAAGATACAAAAAAAGTTTGAATTAAAGTTTGAATTTAGGTCGTCATTCCGAGCGTAGTCGAGGAATCCCCCTTGCTATGGGATATCTCGACTACGCTTTGCTTCGCTCGACATGACGTCAATTTCATTTTTTTTTGTATCTTTGTATCATGAAAAAAACATCACTACTTGTATTTTGTCTGCTTTTCGCATTGATCGTGCAAAGTCAATCACTCCGTTTGGGCGCAGAACGTACAGCAATTTATTTGCCACAATTAGAGGGCAAAGTCGTTGGATTGGTAGGCAATCAAACAAGTCGCATCGGCAACATACATTTGGTTGATACCTTGTTGAGTTTGGGAGTGAATTTGAAAACGATTTTTTCGCCCGAACACGGATTTCGAGGCGATGTTGAGGCGGGTGCGCACATCCAGCACGGAAAAGACGTCAGAACAGGACTTCCGATCGTTTCGCTTTACGGTAGGAATAAAAAGCCAAGCAAAGAGCAAGTTGCCGGTTTGGACGTGATCATTTTCGATTTGCAAGATGTCGGAACCCGTTTTTATACCTACATTTCCACACTCCACTATGTGATGGAAATCTGCGCCGAACAAGGCATTCCGCTGATTGTTTTGGATCGTCCGAATCCGAACGGACATTTTATGGATGGTCCGATATTGGAAAAAAAACATACGTCTTTTGTTGGAATGCACCCGATTCCTGTGGTTCACGGTATGACCATCGGCGAATATGCACAAATGATTAATGGCGAAAAATGGTTGCCAAATGGTATTCAATGCCCTTTGTTTGTTGTGGAGATGGAAAATTACAATCGTAATGAACCTTACGATTTGCCTGTTCCGCCATCGCCAAATTTACCAACAAGTCAAGCCATTGCGCTGTATCCGAGTTTATGTTTTTTTGAAGGTACAAATGTTAGTTTGGGACGCGGAACGGAGACGCCCTTTGAGATTTTTGGAAGTCCGGAATTTAAAGGAAAAGGACTTACATTCACCTTCACGCCCCAAATTATCAAAGGAAAAAGCGAAAATCCGCCATTCAAAAATCAATTGTGTTATGGTGTGGATTTGAGCCAAATTCCTTACGATAGCATTAGAAATGAAGGGCGGATAAACCTTTCGTATTTGATACAAGCGTATCAACTTTCTACCGATAAATCCAAGTTCTTTAACAATTTTTTCGAAAAATTAGCAGGCACAGATTCACTACGCAGACAAATTATTGCGGGAATTTCGGAGGAGGAAATTCGCAAAGCGTGGCAATCGGATTTAGAGCAGTTTGCCGAAATGAGAAAACCTTATCTTTTGTATGAGTAAACTGTTTAACTTCGTTGAGCTCGCAAGCTCGGTTCAAAAATCACGAATTTTATGAAAGCCTTTATTTTAGCAGCAGGACTTGGCACTCGCCTAAAACCATTCACCGAACATGGACCAAAAGCATTGGTCGAAGTGAACGGGAAACCGTTGTTGCAAAGGCTTATCGAAAAATTGAAACAAAGCGAGTATACAGATATTGTGGTTAATGTTCATCACTTCGCAGAACAAGTGATTGATTTTTTGAATACCAATCAAAACTTCGGCATCAACATTCATATTAGCGATGAACGTGAACAACTTTTAGATACGGGTGGCGCAATTCTCAAAGCGCAACCTTTTTTGGAACATTCGCCTTATTTTTTAGTTCACAATGTAGATGTTTTATCGACTATGGATTTTTCAAAAATAGCTGAACATCATAAGAAAACAGGTGCTTTGGCAACTATGGCTGTTCGTGATAGAAACTCTGATAGGAAGTTTTTGTTCGATGAAAATCTATATTTAAAAGGTTGGCAAAATACCAAAACCAACGAAAAAATTCTCTTACCCACATCTTCTGAGTGGCTTGTTCCATTCGCATTTAGCGGCATTCATATCATCAATTCCGGAATTTTCAGACACATCAAACAATCAGGCAAATTTTCGATTATAGAAACCTATTTAGACTTGGCGAAAACCTTCGACATTTGCGGGTTTCGACACGATGAAGATTTGTGGTTAGACGTTGGAAAACCCGAACAATTAGCACAAGCACAAAATTTATTCAAGTAGTTGGAATTGCCAAACTCACCACACTCACACGAACGCCTTCAATTGCAGTCAGTTTGCGGATACAGCCTTCTATCGTTGCACCTGTAGTAATCACATCATCTACCAACAAAATATGTTTGTTTTTTAGAGTGTTTTCGTCTGCAACAGCAAACACATCTTTCACGTTTTCCCAGCGACTGAAACGGTTTTTTCGTGTTTGTGTTTCGGTGGCAATACCTCGAACAAACGATATGGTATCAACAGAAACATTCATTGTTTGCGACAATCCAAACGCAATTTTATCGCTTTGATTATAGCCTCTGATTTTGATTTTTTTCGGGTGTAAAGGTACCGGAATAATCACGTCTATCCCTTGAAAATTTAGAGATTTCAACAAATCTTTACCAAATAATTTTCCTAAATAAATTCCGATTTCAGGTTTTTTATTGTACTTCAACTGATGGATAAGATGTTGCACTTTTCCGCTTTTGCTGAAAAATAAAAAAGCGGTTGCCATTTCTACTTTGGCACGTCCCCAAAACAGCCGGCAAACTGCATTCGATGGGTCGTTGTGAAAATTCGTTTTAGGTAAATGAAACAAACATTCCAAACAAATCAAGGTTTCATTTTGATGCAGTGTTTTTTCACAAGCCAAACATTGCAAGGGGTACAGAAGGTTGACCAAGTCTTTTAGCATAGTTTATACTTTTTTGTCCGTCATGTCGAGCGTAGTCGAAACATCTCATAGCAAGGGAATTTCTCACTTCGTTCGAAATGACAACATCGTTTACTTATATAACGCTCGAATTTCGATTTTCGTATATTTTTTTCAAAAAAAAAGTTAAAATGTTAATAACTTCCCGAGTTATTAACAAAATTTTCGTATCTTTGCAAACTGAATACGTATAATTTCATGGAAACAAACAGTAACGATCAAAAAATCAAAAAATTAAGGCGGATTATCTACATTCTGTTAATTCTTTTCCTCATTGCGGGAATGCTTGTGATTTGGTCAATGTACCAAAAATCAGAGACCTACACGCAAAATATCAGCATGAAAGATGAATTGGCACAATTGATGAACGAGTATGAAACCATTAAGCAAGAAAATACCCAATTTCAGTCTGAGCTCACCGAAAGGGACAGTATCATTTCAGCCAATTCCATTGAAATTCAAAAGTTGATAAACAGCCAAGCCGATTATCGAAAAATCAGAAGACAATTGGATTTGCTGCGCAACATCACACAAGACTACGTTCGTCGAATTGATTCGCTGATTGTGGTGAACGCGGAACTTGCTTTGGAAAACGAAGAAATCCGTAGAGAAATTTCTGTAGAGCGTGAAAGATATAAAGATCTCACCAAAGTTAAAACCGAATTAGATGAAAAAGTAACTCAGGCTTCTACGCTGAAAGCCTATAATCTCAGGGCATATACGCTACGCGTAAGAGGTTCGAACGAGACCGAAACCGACAAAGCCGTTCGAGCCGATAAAATTATGGTCGAATTTACGTTGAGTGAAAACAAGATTGTGCCCGCTGGGCCCCGTACAATTTACGTACGCATTGCGCGTCCTGATGGCGTGGTCATTTCGGCAGGCGGCGACGAATACTCTTTTGAGCTTAATGATACACGCTTACAATACACCATAAAACAAGATATTGTTTATACAAATACAGCACAAAGCATCCGTATGTCGTGGCTCAAGCGGGACACCAAGGCGCCTGCTATGGTCGGAATTTACACGGTTACGGTTTATACAGATAATCAAGAAATCGGACAAACGTTTTTTGAACTTAAATAACCTAAACTATCCGTGCTTAACTCAAATCTGAAAACCATAAATTGCCAAGGTCGTTTACTTTCTCTTGAAGATCCCTTGGTGATGGGCATTTTGAACATCACACCGGATTCGTTTTCAGATGGCGGACAATTTTGGCATGAAAAAGATGCGTTAAATCACTGTGAAAAAATGCTGAATGAAGGCGCTGAAATCATTGATATTGGTGCCGTTTCGACGAAACCGTTTGCTGATGATGTTTCTCTTGAAGAAGAAAAAAAACGTTTGCAAAATATTTTGCCGACCCTTGTAAAAACATTTCCTCATGCGATATTTTCGGTTGATACATTTCGTTCGGAAATCGCACGAATGGCTGTAAGTGAAGGGGCTTCAATCATCAACGATATTTCGGGCGGACAAGCTGATGAACACATGTTCAAAACCATCGGCGAACTGCAAGTGCCTTATGTGATGATGCACACGCAAGGTATGCCGCAAACCATGCAAGTTGAACCGAAATACGATGACGTGATGAATGAACTCATTGTATTTTTTGCCAAACAAATTGCTTCCGCACATCAAGCCGGAGTGCTTGATATTATTGTAGATCCGGGATTCGGATTTGGAAAAAACCTTGAACATAATTATGAAATATTAGGCCGGTTAGAGCGATTTCAAATCCTTGAAAAACCTATTATGGTTGGCTTTTCGAAAAAATCCATGATACGCAATCTCTTGGAAGTTGATATCGAAAACAGTTTAAACGGAACAACTGTTACCAACACCGTTGCTCTTTTGAAAGGTGCGAATATACTAAGAGTTCATGATGTAAAGGAAGCAGTAGAAGCAGTGAAGATAATTAAAAAATGTTATTCCGAACGAAGTGAGGAATCTGTTAGCAAACAGATCCTTCGCTACGCTCAGGATGACAACTTAAAATCAAAAACATGAAAACACAAATCGCAGACTGGTTCACAAACATAGGCTGGTTGGACGTTCTGGACGTCCTTTTAGTGGCTGTGCTTATATACGAAGGCTACAGGCTTGTTAAAGGAATGGGAGCCAGTAGAATTTTTATAGGTTTATTGTTGATTGTTGTGTTTTGGCGAGTGGTTGAATATCTTAACTTGCCTTTAACGGCAGGCATTTTAGGCAGTATTGTTAATGTTGGGGTTATCGCCATTTTCATTATTTTTCAACCCGAAATACGCCGTTTTTTGCAACTTTTCAGCACACGCCATTTTATCGAAAGAGGGAAAAAAAACTTTTCTTTTTTTCATTACTTTTTGAGAAATACCACAGAATCGAAACTCAGCATTAAGGCTATTGTTGAGGCTTGTTCGCGGATGGCAAAAGGGTTTACAGGGGCACTGATTGTCATAACCAGAGAAAATAAATTGGAATATCAAATTAGTACAGGCGAACAAATTGACGCCGTGATTTCGGCGCCATTGTTGGAAACTATTTTTTACAAAAACACTCCGCTACACGATGGAGCAGTGATTATTTCTCACAACAGAATCATTGCTGCGCGTTGTATATTGCCGATTTCGGCTAATCTTAATATTCTAGCAAGTTTGGGTTTACGACATCGTTCGGCGATTGGAATTACAGAACAAACAGATGCTATCGCGATTGTGGTTTCAGAACAAACCGGCGCTATTTCGTTTATCAAAGCCGGACAAATTCAACGCAACATCACACCTGAAAGACTGACTGAATTACTTTCTGACGAATTTGGCAATCACACCGTGAAATAAAGTATTTTCAATTGTGTTGATGGTTTGCAAAGATTTTAAACATTAAATCGGACGTGCAAAATATCGCCGTCGTTTACTACATAGTTTTTCCCTTCCACCGCTAATTTTCCGGCTTCTTTGCATTTCAATTCCGAGCCTAATGTTAATAAATCATCGCATTTGATCACTTCGGCACGAATAAATCCGCGTTCCAAATCGCTATGAATAACGCCTGCGGCTTGCGGTGCAGTCATACCATGCGTGATGGTCCAAGCCCTGTTTTCTTTTCCGCCAACGGTGAAAAAAGAAATGAGATTTAAGGTTTTGTAAGCAGAACGAAGCAGTTTATCAACGCTCGGTTCACTTAGTCCAACATCTTGTAAAAACACAACTCGATCTTCGGCATCCAACTCTGCAATTTCCGATTCCAATTTACCTGCAATAATCAAAACTTCGGCATCGGTATGTTTCAAAAAATCAACAACGGCTTGCGAATATGTATTTCCCGAAATTGCTGATTTTTCGTCTACGTTGCAAACATAGATTGTAGGTTTTGCAGTCAAAAACAACATATCTGCCACCACTTTTTGTTCGGCTTCAGTAGTGTCTAAAGTTCGTACATTTTCAAAATTTTCCAAATGCGCTTTGTACTTGTTTAGAATTTCCAACTGAACCTTTGCATCTTTATCTCCCGTACGTGCTGCTTTTTCAACCTTTTGCAGCTTTCTTTCGATTTGTTCAAGGTCTTTGATTTGCAACTCCAAATCAACTGTTTCAATATCTCGCACAGGGTCGATACTGTTGTTAATATGCGGAAGATTAGCATCGTCAAAGCAGCGCAATACATGAATAATTGCATCGCACAGACGAATATCTGCCAAAAACGAATTTCCAATGCCTTCGCCCGTATTCGCGCCTTTGGTTAAACCGGGAATGTCCACAATTTCAACATTGGCATAAACCAAACGATCGGCTTTAACGATTTTATCAATTTGGGCCAAACGTGGATCGGGAATATCACAAATGCCAATATTGGATTTGCCAGTGCTAAAAGCAAAATTAGTTACTTGTGCTTTTGTATTAGATATACAGTTAAATAAAGTTGTTTTTCCGGAATTTGTGATTCCGACGATGCCGCATTTTAGTGCCATATCTCGATTGTTATCTGGTTAAAGTTTGCAAAGATACAAAAAAAATCATAGTTTATGGCATTTATTTCAATTTTATTTCGTATCTTTGCATGACAATTCATTTTATGAAAAAACACCTACTCTCATATTTCCTTCTCATTAGCTTGTGCTTACTGACAAAATCGT
>JAIRRI010000170.1 GCA_031256055.1 Bacteroidales bacterium | reverse complement strand
AATGGCTACTTTCCATTTGTTTATATCTTTATCGCTGGCAAAACCAATGAATTGAATCGGACTGTTTTTGTATTTATGCACCAAGTCCATCAAATGCGGATGCGAGCGACGGCAAGGTCCGCACCACGAACCCCAAAATACCAACATCACATATTCGCCTCTGAACTGCTCAAGAGTAATAATATTCCCGTTAATATCTTCTTGTGTAAAATTCGGAGCAACAGCACCCGGAGCCACGCTTCTCGCCGTTTCTATATATTTGCGAATCTGTTCTCCAAATACGGAGTTTTGAACTTGTTTTGTAAATTTTTCAAAGCCGGCTTCAATTTCTTCCACAGATTTATCAAGCAAATTCTGTGAAAACAAGAAGGCAGCATATACCGAATTTTTGTTGTTTTCAATAAAGTTTTTAGTATTTTCCTCTATTTCTTTGCTAATAGCCCTGTATCTTTCGAGTCTCTCTCCGCCAACTTCATTGGGATGTTCTGTAAAAAACTTGCTCAAATTCCAAAGTTCTTGAGTAAGTTCTCTGTTTTCATTGCGAAGCTTTATCACTTCGTTAAAATGCGGACTGTTTTTCACATTCAAAGCGTCTAAATCCGCCAAATTACCATCTAAAACAATTTTTATGCCATTTTCGATAAAAAAGCCGGTGCGTGGTACGAGAATATCTTCGTTTTCCCCGATGTATTGCAAAGTAGCCCAAAGCAAATGCGGTAGTTCGATTTCTTTTTTGAATGAAATAACATCATTTTGGGCGGTAATAGTGTCCATGTAGGTTGTACCGTCAAACCGATAGCGCAAGACCATGGATTCATCGCCCAAACCTCTGATTTTTCCGGAAATTTCAATTGTGTTTTGGTTTTGGTCTGTACTGCCACAACCCAATAAAAGCATTGTAGCAAAGAAGAAAAGTGCAATTTTTTTCATATTAGTGAATTTTAAATACCGGACAAAGATACAAAAAAAAATCGAAACAGCAAATTGTTTCGATTTTTTTTCAATTTTCTTTTATCTATTTATTCGATTCTAAAGCCCGACGAATTTTGTCTACTTTGGTAAGCCTTGTGGCGGAGAAACGTTTATTATATCTTGATTTTTTCGAAGTTGATTCATAAATGAAACTTGTTCAAACATCGCTGTCGGAAATCCACGGAGAACAGGAAGCGCTTTGTTTGCTGCCTGTAAATGCTGAATAGCTTTTTCCGTATCGCCGGCTAATAAATAAGCAAACCCTGCGTTCATAGCACAAAGTTGGATCATGGCTTTGGGTGACTCAGAGGTGTATTGAGATGCAAAAAAATCGCCTGATTTCATCAATTGTTCTTCTAATTCTTGACTGAGAAACTCTTTAGTAAACATGCGTTCTACTTCTGATTTGAGTTTTTCTATAGCTTCGTTTAATTCCGGAAATTTTGCAATGTCTTTCTTATCTAACCCATAAATGGTAGGAAAAGCAGCTACACGAGGAAAGCCATAACCGGCAGGAATAACTTCGCAAGCAAGTTTCGACATCTTTCTCAATTCATCGTATTCCATTCGAGCGAGAATTTTGGCTTCGTTCGTTTTTATCCACTTCAAAACATCTTCGTTTTGACGAAAAGCCGTAGGGGCTGCCTGTTGTTGGGGTTTTGCACTTCCACCGGTATTTGACGCTATTGAGGGCGTGTTCATTTTCACATCCTCCAAGAAATTTGGCGCTACCGTAGTTTTGTACACTTTGTCCTCGGGAGAAAGAATGAACGTTTTTAACAGTTCGCCATCTTTATTGTGAAGTTCCATTTTTACAGGAAACGTATACGTATATTCAACAACCCTCGTCGAAGCACTCTGAGAAACAATTTTCGGCTCAGACAGATTTTCTATGCCATTGGTTACAATTGTGAATTGAAAATCCGCAGGATTTCTGTTGTCTTCCTTTGCACTCATCCGATTGGGACTTGTGTATAAAGAATTGAAAGTACCTCCCGGTGGTGTTATATTTCTGGTGTAAAAGTGAAGCTTTTGCGGCAATTTGAAACTGAAAGTTTGACCTGCAGGTAGAGGTTGAATGGCTCCTGCTAAATCTCTCGATCTAGTAACAGTAATCAGTGAGTTTTTTTTGATTTCTGCATGCAAGATTGTGCAAAGCAGTAATGCTAATGAAAGGGAAATTGTTTTTTTCATGATGTTTGTTTTTGTTAATGAATTGTTTGACGGTACAAAGATAAACAAAAAAAATGATATTTGTAAGCAATGCCGTTTTTTTTGTAAATCACCGAATTACAGATTAATCATCAATTGTCAATTATCAATTGTCAATTAAAAAGCCGAAACTTTGTTTCGTTTTTTTTTCGTATCTTTGCAAAAATTTTCAACAATGAATTTCATCGAAGAACTTAAATGGCGCGGCATGATCCAAGACATCACGCCCGGAACGGAAGAACAAACCAACAAAGAACTAACTACGGCTTACGTAGGTATTGATCCAACAGCAGATTCCTTACATATCGGGCATTTGGTGGGTGTGATGATGCTCAAACATTTTCAAAATTGCGGACATAAACCACTCGCTTTGGTGGGTGGTGCAACAGGCATGATTGGCGACCCTTCCGGGAAATCCACCGAACGCAATATGCTCGATGAAAAATCACTTCGTCACAATCAAGACTGTATCAAAAATCAACTTCGTAAATTCTTGGATTTCGACAGCAGAAAGCCCAATTCTGCTGAGATGGTGAATAATTACGATTGGATGAAAGATTACACATTTTTAAATTTTATTCGAGACATCGGTAAACACATCACTGTCAACTACATGATGTCGAAAGACAGCGTAAAAAAACGCTTTTCAGGCGAAGGCGAAGGCATGTCGTTTACCGAATTTACCTATCAATTGGTTCAAGGCTACGACTATTTGTGGCTCTATCAAAATAAAAACTGCAAATTGCAAATGGGCGGAAGCGACCAGTGGGGAAATATCACCACAGGTACGGAATTAATTCGCAGAAAATGTGGCGGTGAAGCGTTTGCCTTAGTTTGTCCGCTCATCACCAAAGCTGATGGCGGAAAATTCGGAAAAACCGAAAGTGGCAACATTTGGCTCGATGCCGAAAAAACATCGCCTTATCATTTTTACCAATTTTGGTTGAATTGCTCAGATGCCGATTCAGAAAAATACATCAAAATCTTCACCATGTTTCCCAAAGAAGTGGTTGAAAAATTGATTTCCGAACATGCGGAAGTCCCGAATTTACGCATCTTGCAGAGAGCACTAGCCAATGATTTGACGATTCGTGTACACGGCGAACAAGCCCATCAAAAAGCCGTTGATGCTACTGAAATTTTATTCGGAAAAGCCACAAAAGAAGCGCTTTCAAATCTTGATGAACAAACGTTTTTAGATGTTTTCGAAGGGGTTGAAACCTTCGAAATTTCCAAAACTGACATCACATCGCTAAATATTGTAGATTTCTTAGCCGAAAAAACGCAAATCTACGCCAGCAAAGGCGAAGCAAGACGTGCCTTAAAAGAAAACGGCGTTTCCATCAATAAAGAAAAAGTGAACGAACAAACAATCATCACACCTGATTTTTGCTTGAACGGAAAATATATTTTGGTTCAGAAAGGGAAAAAACAATATTATTTAGTGAATGTTCGGGGATAAATAGGAATACCAATGAAAATCGAAGTAAAAAAAAACCAACCTTTGTTAGAACTTTTGGGCGAAGTGTTTCCCGAAAGTAGTAAAACGCATTTGAAAAAAATCATCAAGTATGGCTTTGTTTCTCGTGGAGACATGATTTTGAAAAATCCGGAAACTCCCGTAAAAAAAGGTGAAGTCTTAAACTACAAAAAATACAACGGCGCGGAAGCAAAGAAAAAGAAAGAAAAAATTCCATTTCAAATTGTTTTTGAAGACGATTATTTAATTGCCGTTCTAAAGCCTGCGGGCATTCTAACCGTTGGCACAACTACCGAAACCAAAAAATCCATGTACAAAATGGTGTTGGATTATGTGGTTAAAAAGTCCAAACACAAAGAAAAGGTTTTTGTTGTTCACCGCTTGGATAGAGAGGTTTCAGGACTTTTACTGTTTGCAAAATCGGAAATTGTAAAAAAATCGTTGATCGAAAATTGGACTGACAACGAGAAGTTGTACTGGGCTTTGGTTGAAGGAAAGCCGCAAAAGGTAAGCGACACCATCAAATCGTATGTAATGGAAGGCCCGAAACAAAAAATGATGATTGTGGAAAATATTGTTGCAAAAAAACCTGTAGGGGCGAGTCATGATTCGCCCAAAACCCCACAATTAGCAACCTTAAAATACAAAACCCTATCCCATCACGACAATTATACATTATTGGAAATCCATTTAGAAACCGGTCGAAAAAACCAAATCCGCGTGCAATTATCAAGCATTGGCTGCCCGATTGTTGGCGACCGCAAATACGGCGCAGACGCGACTTACATTCGTCAAATCCGATTGTTTGCATTTTCACTTTCATTCAAACATCCGATTACAAAAAAACGTGTTAATCTCTCGCTTCCTATGCCGAAAACGTTTTTGAATGTTGGGCACGGGGATGAAAAATATTAGGTTGTCATTGTAGGGAGGTTGCGCACAATGTCCCTACATATTAAAATTCGTACACCTTTTTTCGACACAGTTCTAAATAATCGCAATACCTACAATTTGTCGGTGTTTCCGTGGCATTAAATTCTGTATTCGGATTAAATATTTCTTGCAACAAATCCGTTAAGTAATTTTCAAACTCCACAGATATTTCGTTGAAATCATTCGGCAAAAATGTGGGTGAATAATCAGATTTGTGCGCTTCATGAACATGCAACAAACAGGGTAAAATACGACAGTTTTTGGATGTTTTTGAAATCAAAAAACTGTAAATTAAGGCTTGCAAATAATTTCTGTTTTCCGTAATCTTTTTTTCGTCAAATAAATCTTGCAATTTGTCAGTCTTGAGCATTTTCAAACGTCCACCGGTTTTATAATCCACCACTCGCAAATAACCATCAATATTATCCATTCTATCAATATAGCCACCTATTTTTATAGACATATCGCCGATAGTTAACACCTCCGAAATCTTTTTTTCCATGGCCAAAAGTGTGAATGGTGCTTTTTGAACGTCCAATAAAATCAAGCGTTTCAGATTGTCGCTTAGCAATCGACGGACGATTAATTCTTCGCCGGAATATTCGGGGATGAATTTGTCGCTGGCCACGTCCGTTCCGATGGTTTTCATTTCCGTAGAGACGCACGGCCGTGCATCTCTACAATGCTTTTCATATACAAATGCCGCATCAATCAATTTTTCTCGTTTTTCATCATCCAAATAAATTCTCAAATCATCAGCATTAATCAGACTTCCCGAAAATTCGACAAATTTATTTGTTTCGTCAAAATTCAATTGATTGGAAATTGTCCGATACAAAATTTCTGCGCTTCGATGAAACCATGTGCCGATTGTAGCAGCGTCCATATCCGCAATATCAGGCTTTTTCGCTTCCAAACCGATGACATAACGCAAATAAAATTTCAGTTTACACGTCAAAAATGTATTGATTGCTGAAGGCGACAAACCTAAACCATCTTCTTTATTGTATTTTTCCAACAATGTTTTTCGGATTTCAGGTGTTTTTGGAATGTTAATTTTTCGAGATTGTTGAAGTTCTACGGCGGCTGTAGCTAAGGTTTTGTGCTCAATCTCAAAACCGTTTTCAATCATGAGTTGCAACATAAATCGGCTCATTTCACCACGATTTAAACCTTCTGTTGCCGTATTGTAAACCAATGCCACGTTTTCCGCACGTTGCATCAAACGGAAAAAATAATAGGCGTAAACGGCGGTTTTGTGTTCGGGAATCGTCATTCCGAAAGCTTTTCGCAAGGTATATGGAATAAATGAGCCATGGTTTGCGGATTTCGGTAACATGCCTTCATTTACGGAAAGCATAATTAAATTTTTGAAATCTAAATTCCGCGTTTCCAAAACGCCCATGATTTGTGTACCCAAAACAGGTTCGCCCAAAAATGGGACAGTCAAAACGCTCAACATTTGGTCTATCAAGCGTTGCAGGCTCGACATCGTCAATTCCAACTGATGATTTTGAATTAAATCCACTACCCTATTCAATTGCAAAACGACGCGAAATGTTGCTTCTTGATAAAGTTGATCAATCGCCGCCGCATCGGATTTTAATTCGAACTTCAACATCTCAATAAGTTCCAATAACATGTCTTTTGGCGATTTTGCAGTATTTGTGTGCGAAATTAAAAAATGTCGAACTTTGCCAAAAATAGGCGTTTGTTTCACAGGGTAGCCCATGGTGATATTGGCAACATTTTCATCGGAAAGTGCTGAAATCAGGGGCATCAAAAGTTGTTCGTTGTAAAGTACAATTGCATTTTCCGGGGCTTCGGTTTCTGAAGTTTTGAACGTTTTAAGCCATTCATCAGCATAGCGTGTTTGTGCGTTTTCGGTTGGAGAAGCTACAAATGTGATGCGTTTGGTTTTTTGTGATGCTTCAAAACTATTGCACACTGCAGGATTACTCAAAGCATTTTCAAAATTTTGTAAATTGCGTTTGATAAAAATTCCGGCTTCGTGATTGGGGATTTTGAAAAAACTTTCGTCGTAATCCCAATAAAATAAAGCGTTTTGTGTGTTTTTGAAAAATTTAAACAACGTTTCTTCCGCCGTATTCAACACATTGAAACCAACAAACACATAATTTTTATACGGCAAATCAAATATTTCTTTGTTGAGTTTACTTTCAATTACATCTCGCATCAAAAGCCCTTCGTACGCCAAATTTTGCGATTTCAAAACCTGTCCGAATTGTTCGTAAATATCGCTCAAAAAAGACCAAATTTGAATAAATCGCTCTTTCAATTGACTACTTTTTTGCGGATCGAAATTCACAAAAAATTGATTTAAAACTTGGATTTGTTCTTCTGTCAAATATTGCAACGGATTTTCCATTGCTTTAATACTTTGAACATTCTGAAATAATTGTCGAGCATCCACCAAATGCTTGTCCAAATCATCAAAATCGCGCAACAACAATTCACCCCAAAAATAAAATTCGTCGAAACTTTCATCGGTTTGCAAAAATCGGTTGTAAATCTTGTGCAACGTAACATTCAACAAAATCGGATCGGCAATTTGCAACGATGAAAACTGCGACCAAAGTTCGTTAATCGCGATATAATTCGGCGACCAAAACGGTCGTTGTAAACTATCGTAGAGATGGCTGTCGAAAAACACCGAAGCCCGTTTGTTCGGAAAAATAATCGCTGTTTCGGATAAATCCAATCCACGAGCAATTAAATCTTCGGCTACATATTTTAGGAATGGTTTCATAATTCGACAAGTTCAATTTCGTTTGTATCCAAATACCACAGAAACCCCGTAATTTTCGGTAGAGACGCACGGCCGTGCGTCTCTACGTTTGCAAACATATTTTTCAATAATGTTGCGTATTCCCGAATTTGCTCGCGATGTTTCGGATATTTTTGTCCGGTTTTGAAATCCACTAAAATTAAATTTCCATTTTCATCCTGCATCACTCTGTCCGGACGACGTTGTTCCAAACGCCCTTGAACGTTGCGATTGACAATTTTACATTCGTTGAAAATTCGATACTTTTTTGAAAACCAATCTTGTGCTATCGAATTTTTTAGCAAATTACGAATACGTGTTGCTATATTTATTTTTTCGTTTTCTAAAATAAATCCGTTGAATACAAATTTTTCAATGGTGTTTTCGATGTCGTCGGAATGGCGGATTTCTGCCAGAATTCGGTGGTATAGCAAACCTTTTGCCAATGGATTGTTTGGTAGAGACGCACGGCCGTGCGTCTCTACATTAGGTTGATTTTGCATTTCACAATACCATTTTATCGCATCTTTGGAAAGATAAAATGTGGGTTGTTTTTGTGCAATCGAAAATGGCACTTCAATAGTTTTCAACGGCATTTTGAACACATTGCCGTCAAATGTTTCTTCGTGTTTTTCCACAGAAGGAACTAATTCGCCTTCTTGAAAAATGCCTTCAATCAAAGGGTTTACGACATTATTCAACAAATTAGACACGCGTAATTTTTCGGATTTTTTTGGTAAGGCTTCTGCTAAAACTAATAAATTATGTTTCGGACGAGTTAATGCGACATACAATAAATTCAAATTATCCACCCAAAGTTTTGAGGTTTCGTTTTGAAAATCGGTAACAAAATATGAATGTTTAAGCGTTTTTCCATAATTTAAGGGGATTAACGGCATTTGTTCAAACCAATTTTCATGTTGCTTAGATTCGTGCCAAACCAATTGCTCAAAACGCGTTTCATCCATCCCCCACTCACAAAACGGCACAACAACCGTGTGAAATTCCAAGCCTTTCGATTTGTGAATGGTCAAAACTCGAACACTCGAAACTTGTACATTAATCGCAATGGTTTTGTTTTGCAATTCATCTGCCCAATACTCAAGAAAATTCTCGATATTACTGCCATTTTGAGAAACGAACGTATTTACGCAGTCCAAAAAATCATACAAAAAAGCGTGTTGATTTTTTTGTTCGAACAAACTGAAAATTGCAATGATTTTTTCGATTAATTCATACAACGGTAGTTTTTGTAATGGTTTATATTCGCGAGTAAAATTTTCGGGTAAATAGTCATGAAATGGTTGTTTTTTCAAGTCTTTCGACAGTTTGTAAGAATTGAAAAAGTCAGTTAAGTTTTGATTAAAATTAGGCCGGCTTTGTGATTGGTAGGTGTAGGCCAATTGCGCAAAAGCAAGTGGATCATTATAATTCGATAAGGTTCTTAAAGCGTCTATAATCAAGCAAACCGCCGACGATGACGAGAGTTTAAACGCCTCGTCCGACACCAATTTGAAATAATTTTTGGTTTCTTCATCTAAATTCGGATTGGCAGAAAGATAAGCCTCAAACGCTTCAGAAATTTTGGGAATATGAGTTTTGTTTCGCACCAAAATCATGATGTCTTCAGGTTTGATTTTCGCCTCTTGCAACCTCAACATTGTGTTCACAATGGCTTGTGCTTGTTGGGACTTTCGTCCGTTTTTTTCCACAAATCGGACTTCCACAAAACCTTTTATTTCCTTGCATTTCGGAGTTTGGCAAACATCGGCATAGGCTTTGCTTAAAACCTCAACCAAATCTTGACGACTATCGCTGATTTCTGTTTCAAATCGCTGTTTCAAGCTCGCAATTGCTTTTTGAAATACAGTATTATTGAAATTCACAACTGTAGAATCGGTGCGATAATTCGTATTCAATGCACTTACTTCTACTGCGCCTTCGTAAAATTCTTTTTCTATTGAGTTCAGCGTTTCCCAATTGCTGTTTCGCCAACGATAAATCGCCTGTTTAACATCACCAACAATGAGATTCGAATAGCCTTTCGAAAGATTTTCCAAAAACAACAATTTAAAATTTTTCCATTGCAAATCCGATGTGTCTTGAAATTCATCAATCAAAATATGGTTTAAATTTGCACCGATTTTTTCGTATAAAAACGGCGTGTCATTTTCTCCAATCAATTGACTGAGTAAGGCAGAGGTATCTACTAACAAAAATCGATTTTGCTCGTGATTAAGTGTTGTCAAATGTTTAGAAATATCGCTCAACAACCCCATATTTCGTAAATGTTTCAACACTAAATCGCATGAATTGATTTCTATTTCGAGCTGATTTTGTTCGTCTTCGGCGTCAGTTTTTTCTAATTTGTCTTTTGCTGACTTCTTGCGCAAATACAGCATTTTCACATAATCATCAACGCGGTTTTTATCTTCAAAAAATGTTTTTATTTCAGTTTCATGACGTTTAAAAATCTCTTCAAAAATTTGTTTCCCGGTTGCAATCAAATCTTTTTCGATGGATTTGCTGTATTTTTCATTTGCAGCATCATCTTCAATGATTTTGCAAATCCACTGCAACGATTCTGCATCGGTTGACAAACTCTGAATTAGCGCACGCACCGCTTCTTTCAGTGCTTTTTGATTATCCAATTCGATATTGAAATAAGCACCTAAACCTAATTCTTTCGCCATGTTTCGCAACACACGTTGATAAAAACTATCAATCGTTTCAACATTAAAAAATCCGTAATCGTGTAGAATTTTATTTAAGGCTTCGGCAGATTTTTGACGAATATCATTTTCAGAAAGCCCTGTTTCTTTGGACAAAATTTCCAAATACACATCTGAACTTTCGCAATGGTGTGCCATGCCGTAAAGTTCGCCCAAAATACGCTGTTTCATCTCGCCTGTAGCTTTGTTGGTGAATGAAACGGCTAAAATATTTCGATGTGCATTGGGCTTTGAAAGTAAGAGTTTCAAATATTCCAAGGCCAAACGGAAGGTTTTTCCGCTACCTGCTGAGGCTTTATACACATGGATTTTTTCCATGGTGCAAAGATACAAAAAAGTTAGAAAGTATGAAAGTTAAAAAGTGTGAAAGTCTTTTTACTTTCTAGCTTTCACGCTTTTTAACTCTTACTGTCCCATTCCGCCGCCTTGGCCACCATCGCCGCTACCCATGCGTCCAGCTTCTTCGTTTGCGGCATCTCGCATTCGGCGGGTTTGAACATTACCTTTTCCGAAACGATAACTCAATCGCACGGAAACCGAACGACTTGGCCAAATATATTCTCGATAATCACGTTGTCCAGTCGGGAGCTCTGTGTCATTTGTCCATTTGTTCGCAGCGTTGAAAATATCATTGAGACTCAATGTTGCGGTTAACTTTCTGTCAAAAAAACTTTTTCTCAATCCTATATTTACAGAATACATTCCGGCATGCTTTGTAAACAAGCGTTTTTGCGGAAACATACCCCAACTGTTGATATCCATACTCATGGTTTTTGAAAGCGTGATATCGTTGGAAATATAATAACTGGCTCGGAAAAAATCTCTTGTTTCAGAAATAGAAGTAAGAGGATCACCAACAACAGTATCATATTTGAAATGCGATCTTGACCACTCACCACCACCTGTTATCAACAAACGCCATTTGTCAAAGAATGTCCGTTGAAACATTAAGTTAAAACCGAAAGCATCATTTGTTCCAAGATTTTCAGGGCGATTCCGTACTGTATCTCCATCAAAACGTGTAATACGACGAATATCGCCATCCGTACGTGCATAAGACAATCGAACGATTGGCACGTGATTGAACGTATAAGCCAATCTGACAATATGCGAATATTCAGGATTCAAATTCGGATTACCTTCATTGAATTCGTACGCGAGATTTCTGGTTATAAGTGGATTCAAATTCGCGTAATGCGGACGTGTTAAACGATAACTGTATGAAAAATTTAGTCCTGTTTTTTGAGTTAATTTTTGATTGGCATTCAACGATGGAAACAGTCCGAAATAATTGCCGTCTACCACTTCTTTAATGGATTTATTATTACCTTTCCAAGCGGTGTATTCTCCTCTCAATCCGGCTTCCACACTCGTTCTTTCTGAAAACTTGTGATTAATCATACCGTAAAATGCCGTGATATTTTCAGTGTAAACGAAATGATCAGACATCGTCGGATTCAAAACTCCTTCGTTGTAATAGCGTTGATTATTATCGTTGTTCACATAACTATGTCTTGCACCGGTTTCTATTTTAGTTTCCTTATTTAGCGGATATTCCAAATCTGCTTTGATGGAAAAAATATTGGATGGTAATCGTACATTGAGTTCATACGGATCATTCAAGTCGGGCAATGGAATAGCAAAATCGCCCAAATAATAGAGAACTTCACTGTTTCCTCCACCGGAATGCATATTTCTTACCCAACTTGCGTCAATGAAAAATTGACGATTATTGGCCGAATCAAAAATGTTTTGATAATTCAAATTGAGATTTTGGTTTCCCCATTCATTTTTCATTTTGAATCCTTGACGAAACGATGATTGGATTATGTCATCCGGTGTAAATTGTCGAGTATTTGTATAGCCGGACACTTTACTTTGTCCATCTTGAAGTCGGTAAGAGAGTGATAAGATATTTCGAGGATTGATATAATAGTCAAACCCGGCTCGTCCTGATATAAAGCGATTATTTTGGTTCGTAGTCCAATCCTCGTTTTTACCTTTGTTCATTTCCCAGCGAGATCCGTCCGGAAAGTTAGTGAATCCGGTCATTCCCGAAGGACTGTTGCTATTCGATATATTCAAACTTGCAAATACGGTGAATTTGTTAGTTCTAAAATTCAAATCAAATCCTTGGTCGTGATTAAATTTTTCGTGATACCGTGCTCCTGCGTGAACGGTTCCGCTATAGCCCATCATTCGTGTGCGTTTGGTTCTGATGTTCAAAATTCCGCCAATACCTTCCGCTTCGTATCTCGCCGGAGGATTATCAATGGCTTCGATTCTATCGATGTCTGATGACGGCAAACTTTTTAACAAATTCGCCAATTGCGCACCCGATAAATGTGTCGGACGGCCATCAATCATTACTAAAACGCTTGAATTTCCGTTCAACGAAATATTATCATCGTTATCAACTGTTACGCCGGGAAATTTTTTCAACGTTTCCAACGCATTGTCGCCAACGCTTGTGGTGGATTCGGCAACATTAAACACTAATTTTCCGGCTTGTTGTTCGAGAACAGGACGTGTTGCAATAATCTCCACTCCCATAAGTTCTGTACTACTCGGATTGAGGAAAAAACTACCTAAATCCAAACGATTATTACCTCTTCGTAATTCAATGGTATGGCTGATATACGGATGATAACCGATGGTTGTAACTCTCAAACGATAGTGTCCATCACGCAAGTTTTCCAATACAAAACGTCCGTCTTCGTCAGTAGCGACGCCGGTTACAAGACTGCTGTCCGCATCTCTAAGTAACGCGACAGTTGAAAAAGGCAACGATTCTCTCGTTTGTGAGTCGAACAAACGACCGCGTATAAATCCGCTCGTACTACCTGATTGTGCGCTACGGGTCAAATTCAACGGAAAGGAAAATCCCATTTGCCTAAAATTTCCCGTTATCGTGTTTTCTTTCAGTTCGCCTGCATATTCTGCCGGTGGTGCTTGTGGAATGCTGATTTCCATTTTAATTTTGTTGTCCTCAAATGTTACGGAACTCACGGGTAATCCGTTCGCACCTTGGTCTGGACTATCCATTGTAGCTTTGTAGGTATCGCCATCTTTGGAAATGTGAAATACGATTCGTAAATTGTGGCCTTGAACGGAGAGCGTGCCGTTCCACGTACCTGTGATGTCTTGGCTTTTCATGATGAATACAGAGAAAAGCGCGATGGATGATAAGAGGATTTTTTTCATTGGGTTTATTTTGGGTACAAAGATACAAAAAAGTTTATAAAATTCATAAAGTTTATAAAGTAGGGGCGCAAAATTTTGCGCCCCCAAATAGTCGAAACAACAAATCCAATATCGACCAATTTTACACGCCTAACGTAATTCCAAAGGAAAACGGTATCAATTCCGGACCACGATTTTTCAAAAACAGTTCGGTTAAACTATACGTTGCAAAGAAACCAACATTTCTGTAGCCGAAACGCACTTCCGCATCGGCACGAAATGCATTGAGATAAAAGTTATCTCTCGTTTTGTCGCGGTTTCTTCCGTTAAATGAATAAACTTGTTTACTGCTTGCACCTAATCTCACATTTCCGACAACACCTGCAGTTGCAAAAAATCTTTTTTGTTGGTAATTCACATACAAAGGCACTTTCAGCCACGTTGTTCGTATCAAACTTTTTCTATACCTCCGATCTTCGTCTCCATCGTAAGGCTCTATCACAAATATACCAAGATCCTTATCTCCACTCGGAATTACGGATTCATCCAAAAATCTATAAGTATTCCAACCAATACCAACTCCTGTTCCGATACCAAAATCACTTCTTCCAAGACGAACGCCATATTGAAACAAATTCATATTGAAAGCAAACGATACGTTTTGTTTAAGTTCCATATTTTTGTAGTCTTCCGGCAAGGTGTGTTGAAAAAAATCTTGCCCGTAACTGCTAAATCCGAAATCGAAATAACCGTATGAAGGGTTGAATTTTCTACGCTTTGGAGAATTATTTGTGTTGACATTAATTTTACCCGAAGAATTGACTGTCACGGTAGTGTTCCCAAAATTTTTGGACCATTCGTTCAGTTCTTCACTTAATTCGCTCAACTCTCTTTGTAATTCTTGTAGCCCTTCGTCCAATTCATCTTGTAATTCTTGCATGTCTTGAGTCCGAGTGGATTCAAAATTTTGAGCCATGTTGTCGATTCGTCTAATAGATGTTCCGCGAGTTTGACTTACATGATTTTGTGCCTCCGAATTGAGACGCAAAGAACTGGCTCCGGAAAGTCTTCCATTTGCGACTTGCGTAAATACTCTTGCGTTTGCAGCACCGGATAAGAAAACAGTTGTTGTTCGAGCATCCAATTTTTCTGCATGGATGTTAGCAGCTCCGGAACCTTGAATTTGGTGTTTTCTGACTGTTCCGGATATATTCAAATTCGCAGCTCCGGATACAATTGATACGATGTCAGAACCCAATAAAGTTAATGTTGTGTTACTTGCTCCGGAAAGCTGAAGTCTTGAAAAGTGATTGCCGACTATTTCTCCTTCCGACCAAACTTTTGCAGCTCCCGAAACAGTCAATTGTTTCAATGAAGCGAAAAGAACAATAATCGGTTCTTCATTTCTGTTTTGGTTTGATACCTGACTCGGATCGTGTATTCTCAATGAACTATCGACAATTCGAAACACATCGTCACTTATACTTTCAGGAACGATAATTTCGTAACGATTTGATGGAATTAACAGCACATCAAAGGCCTGTCCGACGCTGATTTTAGAGAATTCTCCCAAGTCTAAAGTTCGTGTTTGTGCAATTGCAAAATTTGCAAATAATACACATAATGCGGTTGTAAATAATAAACGTTTCATGGCTTTATTTTTTTGAAATTTAATTTTTGTTTTGTTGTCGGTCGTTTCGGCTACGCTCAACGACCGATTGGTGGCTGAGCGTAGTCGAAGCCAAATTTTATCGACGTTTCACAGATGAAGCGCCGCTTGTTTTTACATTGCTTTCTTTCCAAGTTCCTTTCAACGAACTGGCTCCCGAAACATTTCCCGATACGTTTTGAGTTGAAATGTTTGCTGATGAAGCGCCGGAAATCTGAACATCAGCCTGTTGAGTTTTAAGATCTTTCATACTCGCATTTGATGCACCGGAAGCATTGATTTTATGTTGGTTGACACGTCCTGTCAAAACCAACTTCGATGCACCACTTATTTCAGAACTGAGTTTGTCTACCGACATATCTATTTTAGCATTGCTTGCACCAGAAAGTCGAAGTTTGGATAAACCTTTTAGTGTTTGTTCCGATTCCGCAGACGAAGCGCCGGATAGAGTCAATGACTCCAAAGATTTAAAATAAATCATAATCGAAGGTTGTTTTTTGTTTACCCGATGATTATTTTTTCTTAGGTAACTTTCGGGAATGCCAATAGTCAGCGTGCCATTTTTCACAGAAACGATGTCTTTTGGAGTTAATCCATCGGGAAGTTTCAAATCTTGAGGAATCACAACTTCATGTTTGTCCGATGGAACTAAAACAACGTTGAATGCGTTTCTAACTTCAATATTTGTGAAGTTGGCAGTGGGAATACGGTTTTGTGCAGTTAAAAAACTTGCAAACAAAACACAGAGTACAGTAGTCAAAAATAATTTTTTCATGGTATTTGATTTTTTTAATGATTAATCTTTTGTTGTTTTAATCATATGACGAACACCTCCTGCAAAAAGTTACACCCATTTGAAAAAAAATGTAGGGACGTTGCGTGCAACGTCCCTACAAATGTTTGTAAATTACATTAATTCTGCGCAAAAAACCTCGGCATTTCGTGCTCTTCCAAAAACAACTCCACATCGGTTTTTCGTTTATAAAAATACCTGACCACATTGTGAATACCTGTTTTCAACGGATCTAAAATTCTATCATTGACAGCCAAATTCCATCGTTCACGACGGGAGGTTTCCATGTTGTCATCCTGAATAAAATTGTCGTCCCAAATCCCTAGACCATGCTCGGGATAAACGCTGTGAGGGATCTGTTCGATTATTGGGGTTTCTTGTGAAATTTGGAAATTATGGATTGGTTGAATTGTTGTGATAGCAAGATGTTCACGGATTATCCGTTCGATGACAATTTCCGACGATGATGTACCTTGTAGGGGCGTATTGCATACGCCCTCGTTGGCATTTGTCGCAATTGTTTGCGAGGGCGTATGCAATACATCCCTACGGTCGTCATTCGCAATCATTTCCATAATCACAATTGGTTCGTCCGTAATCGTTTCAATCGGCAACACCGCAATCGATGGCAATTCCGGATTTTCAGTTGTCGTTTCAAACATCGGACGCGCAACAAGTACCACAATTGCCAAACATGCTGCTGCATACCACGTCCACTGTGGTATATGACGAATTGCGGGTTTGAGTAGTCTTTGTTTGTGAGGATAAGAAACCAACGTTTTCGGAAGTTTGGGGTGTGTATTTTCCCAGTGTTCAAACTCTTGATTCGGCAACGTAGCAGTTAGTAATTCTTCTTTTCGATCGTAAATAATTTCGTTGTTTGAAGACAAAACTACATCTTCAAAATCACTGATTTGGTTTGCTATTTCAGGATTTTGGTGCAGAAATAATTCCACTTGCTCACACTCGGCAGCGGATAAATTTCCGTCGAGGTAATCCATTAAAATGGACTCGTAATTATCGTGGTTTATGTTCATACTAAATTTTCAATTCGTACCAAATGAGTCTTCAAAAATGTTCGCGCTCTGAATATGTATACTTTCACTTGTGATTCGTTCAGACCTGTGATTTCGGCGATTTCTTCGTAACTGTAGCCTTCGTAATCGCGTAACATCAACACGGATTTTTGGTCGGCAGGCAGATGTTCCATGGCTTTGTTCAAAACCTCATAAACATCACTGTATGATGTGTTTTCGTAGTCGTTTTCTACCGGTTGCGCCGTTATAAAGCGTTGATGAATTTGAGTCTTCCGAACTTCATCAACCAACGTATGGTGCGCTGCCGTGAACAAATACGATTTGGCTTTTTCGAAATTTATCGTTTCCACTTTTTCCCACATTTTCAAAAACGCATCCTGCACCACATCCGAAGCCCTATCGCTGCACTTAATATGTTTAAGTACAAACCGATACACACCATCGGAGAATTGATTTACACAGTCGTTATACTCGTTTACGGTCATTTAAATTTGCCGGTTTTTATATCTATGACGAAGTGGGTTACTAAAAAGTTACAGACAGGGTGAAATTTTTTTGCAAAGATACGAAAAAAAACGAAACACCATACAGCATTTCGTTTTTTTCTCAACAATCAAAAACCAAAATATATTTACCGTGTTACAATAATCTGCTCCCTCACCAATTCTCCTGCGCCTTCCACGTGCAAATAGTAGGTACCGGGTGGCAACGAATACGTGTTAAATTTTACAGGACGAGGTTTGCCGTCGCGGTGACGATGTCGGAATCGGGTTTGTCTTGGGACATTGCCGAGATTATCAAGGAGCTTAACGGTATATTCTTCCGGCTGGTCGGTGTCGGGAAGTTCTTCAAAGTCGATGGTGAGTTCGCTGTTGACAGGATTGGGCGAATAGATAATTAGCATCTTGTTACACGGGTCGGGATAGTATGCAACGTACACAGGTTTGCTCCAACCGCATTGATTTGCCAAGCTAACCTTAACATGTCCCATACCATTGGAAAGAGCAATCATTCTTAAACTATCTTGATGTATTCCGGCAATTCTATCCGGATTAAATGGCTCTTTTTGAATAGGTGGTACAACTACTTCAACAGGCGATACGGCTTGCCATTGTCCTTGCAAAATTCCGTATTTAGTACAGCTGGGATACGGAACAGCACCATTATACGTGATTGCATCACTGAATATACAGATGCTTGGTAGCAACGCTCCAGCTGATCCGGCATAGTTCACTTTATCTAAGTTATGCATTGTGCTTATGAGGCTGGTATCCGGACCATACCCTACATGTACTGTTTTCGAGGGCAACGTTACTTCACAACCGTTGTAAGAAACAGTTGCCGTTATCAAGCACTCTTTACATGTGCCAATGCTAATGTCGGGATTCGGTGCTACCATCAGAGGTCGTGATCCACTACCGGGTGGGAAGGTAGCTCGTGAAAAACAAGCATTGTCATATGTCCATCCCGCACTTGCCGATGGCGGTAAACCTTCAACCTGATATATTGCCATTTCGAAATCATTTATAGACATCGCATCAGGACCGAAAATAGCAAGCGAACCGGTTGTAATCGGTTTGGTAACCGTAGTTCCGCAGAAGGTTGCTGTAAGTGTTCCGGTTTGTCCATTATGGCTTAAAGCCTCTATAGTAACTGAGTTTTGGTCAAAAACTATGATATTGAAAACATCTTCGGGCTCTACCTTCCAAATAATCGTACAATTGGCAGGAACGTACAGCGTATAGGTTTCTTGGCAAATGATGGTATCCGAACCATACAGTCCTTGTGCAGCCTGAACAGCAGCATAAGCATCAACCAAACCGTAGCCCATTTGCTCATTCCATGTGCCATTAGGGCGTCCGGGGGTTGTTGCGTAAATATAACCGTTCGGATTGGCGTAACTATACTCATTAACTTTTCGAGCTGTGCGTTCTATAATATCACGCACTTGTTGCCCTGTAAGGTTTGGATTGACAGATAAAATGAGGGCAGCTATGCCGGAAACGATAGGAGTTGCAAGGCTCGTGTGATGAGCGTATTCAGATGAATCTATATATATGAGACTACCGTCTGGATTGGTCCATTTTTCAAAACGAAACGAAGTGGTATATATGCTATCGCCCGGAGCTACAACATTTAAAGCACTTCCATAGTTCGAATAACTAGCACGTCTATCATTTTTAGAGGTAGCTCCAACTGCTATTACATCGTCATGCGAAGCCGGATAACGAACCGTTGAAGAAGAATGATTAGCAGAAGCAGCAACAATCAATACATTGTTCCGAGTGGCATAAGCGATGGCAGATTCAATGGCATCTGTTTTCGCTACAGATAAACTCATGTTAATTATTTTTGCACCCGAATCTACTGCGTGAATAATCGCATTGCCCAAAGCGGAAGCATCTACACCCCCAGCACCCATACCCATAGAGATCATTGTAACACCAGAGGATGAGCCATTGCCTCCGGAAATACCGGCTACTCGCTTGGAATTATTAGTTTTTGCACCAATCACTCCGGCCACTTGTGTTCCATGCTGATTTGATGGCCTAGTGGTATTGTTGTTAAATGCAAAGCACCAACTTTTCGACTGGTCAATGTTTTTATAGCCATCGCTACCATAACCAATATCGTCGTGCTCCCAATCTACACCCGAATCAATAACACCAACAATAACATCCTCGCTTCCCATAGTGATATCCCAAGCGGAGAATACATTTACTCGCTCTAAATACCACTGATTGCCTATATAAGTGTCATTTGGCATCGTAGTTCCACAATACTCTCCGAAGGTGTTATACTCAACAACTTCAAACTTGCCGGTCAGGTCGAGCATGGATACATAATCTTCGATGTCAACGCCGTGTGGCACGGCAATATTCATGTATCCTAACCTGTTGGAACTAATCACATTCAAATTCAACTCACCCATACTCACACCGGGCATCAATTTGACTGTTATTACGTCCGGATTTGCAACATAGCGCCACCCTTCTTGCACAATGAAAATGGAATCGTTAACCCTTTCAAATTGCCCTATTCTTTGCTTTTGTTGAGCCAAACCAAATTGATACAAACACAGCATAAAAACTATTGTATACACAAATTTTTTCATAATCCGATTCCTTCCCATGTGATGCTGACATTTAGTGGTTTGCTTGGAAGTTTTGGATAGAGTCGCCAATAAAATATCGAAGCGAATACTGTGTAACCAGCATCTAGACAAATTATCTGTAGGTTTAACTCCAGTGTTTCCGGTTCATTAATGAGATTTCGCACGACAAGACTATAAGCGGTACTAGGAAACTCCTCAGAATGACCAATAATAAGTGTATATAAATCGAAATCTATCATGGGTATGGGATATGAACTAGAATAAATGTTTCTAAGTTCATCCATACTATTAATTATTACGCAAGTGTCTATTGCTATCTCAAAAGGACTCCACCCACCTACAAAAAATGTATCGTATCCAAGTATGTAAGGCCATGCAAAGAAGCCCATTACCTCCTCACTTGGTTGTATGGGTTCAACGATTCCTTCTGGCAACTCTTTTGTTGCCTCTTGGTTAATACTTACGGATTTTGTCGAATTTCCTGAAGTGATGTTTACTGTTGCATTTCGTGCTATGGGTAGTGGATTTTTGGAAACATTTATGGTGAGTATGTCACCGTTTGTTCCTGTTGCATTGTTTAAGATGCACCATGTATGGTTGGTAGCATCTTCCACAACGGCAAACCATTCGCCGTTACTATGCACTACAACAGAATATGTTCCGGACTCTGCTGTTGTAGCTACGAAAGTTTCGCTAACAGTTAAGTTGTTCGGCTTGTCATTGCAAGAAGCCATTCCTCCCGCTAAAATCATCAAAATTGTGATGATTTTGAATGTTGTTTTTTTCATAATGCTTAGTTTTTTAGTTAATATTTTCGATTTATTTTGGATTATTTTTTGTTAGTTTGCGGTGTTGGCACGGATTACAAATCCGCGCCAGCGACTTAAATTAGGCATAAATCCTTTCATAGCCTTTTTCTGTTAATCTAAAGCCTTCTTGTCCGGATTTGCCTGTTTCATAGTGGATGTAACCTTCGTCAATAAGGGCATTGGCCACATCTTTAAACAAATTTCGTTCTTGAGGATTGAGTACCGGAATAACCGTATGGTTATAGATTCGGGCCATAATAAAATGATTAGGCAGGCCATTCCTTTCTCTAAATTTGTCAAGAATGAGCTTGGCGATTTTTTCTTTGAGTTCCATTTTGTTCAGTTTTTAGTTGTTGGTTAGTTTGGGGGTGAATAGACAGGTTCTTTTTTATAGACAAGAAAAGGTTTTTCTTATTTTAACGAAGTTTCAAAATTCGACTGCAAAGTTACGAACAAATTCTGAATAAAACAAGCAAAAAACATTAAGAATCATCACTTTGGGCGAAAAGCCCAATTTAATTATTTTTTTTGAAAAAACGTGCTTAAAAGTCAACAAACGGAGTTTTCAAGTTGGGCTTTTCGCCCAAAATGTGTTTTATGTCAAAAATAAGTGCTATCTTTGCAAAAAAATCAAAACATGGGGTATATTTTGCAAAATTTTAAGGTGTTTGATTTATGGAAAATGGAACAAAACGATTTGGTGGATTTCACTAAATTTGTTTTGCGCATCTATTACGAACATCATTTAAATGTTCCTGCACCGATAGATGAAGTTGAAATGTGTATCAAAGAGGACGAACTGCTCTATCCACACACCCATTTTTATGCTTTAAAAACCAAAGAAGGAAATTTTTTTGGTGCCATAAATGCCTGTTTGTGGGATGGTATAGAAGAATTGGCTATTGAACGAGAATATAATTTAAATCTAAAACAACTGATAAAAGCACGTGGCTTAAATCCTTCCGAAATTTGGCACGTTGGGCGTTTTGCTATTGATCGAAAACTAATCAATCAAAATCAAATATTAAGAAAGTCGCAGGGATTTTATTTCAAATTGTTGATGACATACGCATTTGCCCATGTTTGCACACATTCGGACAATTTAATGATTGCTGAATGTGATAAAAAACTACAAGGAACACTTGTCAAACTTGGCATTGTTTCCGAAGAGCTAAGCAAAGGGCATTTTGTTTTGGGTTCGGAGGCTTTACCCATTCTCAACACAGGTGCAGGACTGCGACCATTTGTTGAAAAACACAAACATTTACTCAATTATGTATTGTAGAAATAGAATTTATATCAACGAAAACGAACAGCAACGCATGCGCGATTTCAAAATTGTATTTGGCGGATTAGGCTTGGGTAGCGTAATTGCGGAATGTGCCTTACGAATGGGTTTTGAAACTTTGCATTTGATTGATGGCGATAGTGTAGAACTATCTAATTTGAACAGACAAAATTATACGCAAAATGATGTTGGAAAACCCAAATGCGAAGCTCTTTACCGACGACTGAAACAAATTAATCCCAACGCCAACGTCACCTATTCCAATGTATATTTAACATCAGAAAATCTTGCCGAACATTTGGCAGGTGCAGATATTGCCGTTAATGCCATTGATTTTACATCTTCGGCGCCGTTAATTTTTGATGATGTTTGTTTTGCTATGAATATTCCCGTTGTTCACCCCTATAATTTAGGCTATGGCGGGTTGGCTTGTGTTTTGACCAAAGAAAGTGCCAATCTTAGAAGTTTGAGCCAAACGTGTGAGGGTATGGAGATAAACGTGGCTAACCATGTATTAAATGTACTTGAAAAAAAAGGACTTTATATAAATGCTTTTAAAGATATGTTGATTGAATACATAGCCGAGCAAGGCAAAGAACAGCCGCCTCAATTATCTATCGGAGCGTGGTTGTTGGGTGGACTTTGTACGGATATTTTTTTGAAAATATTACGGAACAATCAAATTTTCGTTTTTCCTGATTTTTATTATTTGGATAGTAAACTAAATCATTTCAACCCATGAAAATTTCAATTACAAAAAAAACATGGAAGATTCCAAAACCCAAACTCAAAATATTCGACAAAGAAGAAATAGAAAAGTTCCTCCAGGCAATAAATTTAGCCTGTAGCGGAGAATTTTATATGGTGGATTATTTCAGAGAAAAAATCTTTGTTAATTCTCCTTCATCCCTAATTTTGTGCGGACATCCCAAAGAGTTAATGGAGCAAAAAGGCTTTGGTTTTTATTATCACATTTTGAAAAAAGACGAATGGGGCTGGATTATGCAAATGAATGCAGCCGCCTATAAAACCGTTTTTAATTTTTCTGAACATCAGCGTATAAATTGCGTTGTTTCTTACGATTTAACCTTGCAAACCATTAACGACAACGAATTAGTTCTGCATCATAAAGTTGTTCCCTACAAGTTGTGCAATAATGGAAATGTATGGTTGGCGCTATGTCATGTTACGAGGTCTTCCGCCAAACAGGTGCAAGGTGTGGCTCATATAACAAACATGACAACAGGCGCAAGATATGATTTTATAAAAAACAAGTTTGCTTTGTCTAAAATTGAAGTTTTATCCAACGAGGAAACACAAATCTTGGAATGGATGGTTAAAGATATATCGCCGGAACAAATATGTGGTTTGTTGGCGGTTTCCATAAGCAATTTTAAACGTAGAAGACAAAATATCTACAAAAAGCTTGGTGTAAATACACCGGCCGGAGCCATTCACAAGGCTCATTTGATGGGAATTATTTAATGTTTGAAATGTCGCATTCCTGTGAGCACCATTGCAAGTCCAAGTTCGTTTGCTTTAGTTATGGAAGCTTCGTCTTGCACACTGCCACCGGGTTGTACGATGGCTTCAACGCCGTATTGGGCAGCGAGTGTAACGGTATCGTCGAATGGGAAAAATCCGTCTGATGCCAAAACTAAACCGCTTGTCAGCCCTTTTTCGTGTACCTGTTTGAGTGCAATTTCGGCAGAACCTATGCGGTTCATTTGTCCTGCACCAACACCGATTGTACAACCATCTTTAACCACAACAATAGCATTTGATTTAACGTGTTTCACGATGCGCCAACCAAAACTCAAATCTTTTAATTGTGTAGCGGTTGGTTTTTTCGTAGTAGCAGTCATGGCTTCCGTTATTTCAACAGTACTGGTATCTAAGTCTTGCACCAAAATTCCACCGTTGACACTAACGATTTGTTGAGATTTTTCGATTTTTTTCGACATGTCAACTTCCAAAAGTCGGAGGTTTTTCTTTGCCGTTAAAACATTCAGTGCTTCTTCTGTAAACTCTGGCGCAATCACGATTTCGAGGAATACCGGTTTCATGGCGATTGCTGTTTTTTCGTCCACAGGTCGGTTGAATGCCACGATACCTCCGAAAATACTGACTTTATCGGCTTCGTAAGTTTTTTCCCATGCTTCAAACGTATCTTTTCCAACAGCAGCACCGCAAGGGTTCATGTGTTTCAATCCTACGCAAAAAGGTTCGTCAAATTCCATCACAATATTAAGCGCAGCATTCGCATCTTGGATATTGTTGTAGGACAATTCTTTTCCATGAAGTTGTTTGGCGAATGCGAGCGAATAGGGAACGGGCGTGTCTTGTTTGTAGAATTTGGCGGATTGGTGAGGGTTTTCGCCGTAGCGGAGGGATTGTACCAATTCGTAATTTAGGAATATTTTTTCGGTTATTGGTAGAGACGCACGGCCGTGCGTCTCTACGTTATTACACAAATACGTGGCAATCCACGAATCATAAACCGCCGTGTGGCTAAACGCTTTCGCGGATAATTGCAGGCGAGTTTCGGGTGTTGTGTTTCCGCTTTCGCGAATTTCTTCAATGATATGCGTGTAATCTTGCGGATCACAAACAACCGTCACGTCTTTATAGTTTTTCGCAGCACTTCTCAACATCGACGGACCGCCAATGTCGATGTTTTCTATCGCGTCTTCCATCGTAACATCCGATTTAGCAATGGTTTCGCGAAATGGATAAAGATTGACGCAAACCATATCAATAAATTCGATGTGGTTGTCTTTCAAGGCTTGCAAATGGTTGGGGTCGTCTCTACGTGCCAAAAGCCCTCCGTGAACGTTGGGATGAAGCGTTTTCACTCTGCCATCGCAAATTTCCGGAAATCCGGTGATATCGCTGATGTTGATAACATTGATACCCTTCTCTTGAAGTAATTTCATCGTTCCTCCTGTGGCTATGATTTCCCAACCTAATTTTTGCAAATCTTGTGCGAATTCTGCTACGCCTGTTTTGTCGCTGACGCTGATTAATGCTCTCATTTAATGTCGATTTTAATGGTTATCTACAATTCCAATGCCAATATGTAGGATACTGCTTCTTGTTGAAATACCCCGTATTGCAAAACAACAGAGTCAATGCGCCAATCACACAAAGCGTTAATAATATATTTCTCAACCATTGTTTCATCGGAATCATAGAAACACCTAAAAATATTAGAAGAACAGGCCATAAATCCAACAATCCGCGCCATGAAAAATGAAGCCAACCGAAAATTTTCAGAAAACTTACAACACCTATAAAGATTAACAGATAACCAAACCAACCGGAGCGTTGATTACCTTTTTTCTCCATTTTTTCAACTTTTTTTTCAACCTCTTTGCTAATTTTTTCTCCAATTTCTTTAATTTCTTTTTCAACTTCTTTGAGGTTTTCCTTCAACTGATCTTCCGGTTTTTTTGGTTCCGGTTTTTTCTCTTCCGAAACTAGTTCTGCATCTTGAATATTGTCACCGGCGCGTTTTTCAGGAACAATAATCCATGCAACGATATAGATCAAAATGCCGCCACCGCCCAAAAATGCCAAGATAAGAAAGGCTAATCGGATCAAAGTCGGATCCAACTCAAAATACTCGGCAATTCCGCCGCAAACTCCGCCAATCACGCGGTTTGTCGTACTTCTACGTAATGTTTTCATAATTGATAATTTTATTTATGGTGTTAATATATAATTCGTGCTCTACGGCATGAATATGAGTTTCCAACTCTTCGAGAGTGCAGTTTCCGATTGGAACAGCAACTTGACCGATGATTGTTCCGCCATCCATAGTTTTGTCCACAAAATGCGTGGTTACGCCTGTTAGTTTTACACCGTATTCAAAGGCTTGTTGGATGGCGTTCAGCCCTTTGAAAGCAGGCAAAAGCGAAGGATGGATGTTGATGATTTTGCCTTCATATTCATTCAGCAAAACATCCGATACAAGGCGCATATAACCGGCAAGGCAAATCAAATCGACATTGTGTTTCTTCAGTATTTGTACGATTTCAGTTTCGTAATCGGCTTTAGAAGCATAGTTTTTTGGTTGAAATTCAAAAACAGGAATATCAAATTTTTTCGCTCTTTGAATTACAAAAGCGTTTGGATTATCGCATACCAACAGCGCAACCACAGCATTTACACGGTTTTTCGCGCAAGCGCGTGCAATGGCTTCGAAATTACTTCCGTTTCCACTGGCGAAGATTGCTATGTGTTTTTTAATCAATTTATAAAAGGTCTTTCTTCATCTGCTTTATAACGGCAAGAAGTGGCGGAATATCATTTTTCAAAGTGTCAAAAACAACATCTGCATCAATTTCAAAATAACCGTGTGCAATTCGATTGCGCATTCCTTTAATGTTTTGCCAAGGAATTGATGGGTAATTTGAAAGAAATTTTTCGTCCGTATATTTATCAATCCGCTTTATTTCTTCGCCAATAATGATAAAACACATGCAAATTCCATTCAAACGCAACATTCCGTCTGCCGATTCTAACAACTCATTAATGTCTGATAAATTGTCCGTACTTTCGAGCAGATTTTCAATAACCTGCTCTACCTGTTCCAGCGTCTCTATGATCAACGTTTTATTATGCATAAATAATGTCTTGCATAATGCGTTTTAGAAAAGAAGGGCGTAGATTATTGTTCTTTCTTACCACGTCAACAGGAGCACCAAAAAAACGTTCAAGTTCCATTGGAAATTCTACAAGCGACTTTAATCCGAGAGATTTGCCTTCGTAATAAATATCTATATCGCTATGTTCCGTTTGTTCGCCACGAGCCACAGAACCGAAAATGCCAATGCGTTCAATGCCATATTCAGAAGAATACTGCTGTTTGAATTGCTTTAATTTATTCAGATATTCGCTTTGAGTTTGCATACTCGTATAAAATTAACACCTAATCAACTACAAAGTTACAATTTTTTTTTGAAATCACCAAAAAAAACAATAAATATCAGTTTTTTCATATTTTTAGTTATGAATTATGAGTTATGGATTTGGTGTTAAAACGCCCTCGCTTGCTTGCAGATAACGACCGGCGACTTGGCGAAGTGGCGAACCAAAAACTTTCGGCGGTATGTTTTTTATCTCCATTTTTGTTTCGGCGGAGTGCGAACGCCATTGCGCCAAACCGCAAGTTAGGCGTTCGGCTTTACGTTCTCTATTTGCAAATGTATGTATCAAACTCAATGTACAACTGCGTAGCATCTTTCCTAACAGTCTTCTATTGAAAATTTCTCAAAACATAAGCGTTTCCTCCGTCCAAAGCAACCCATTCGTCAATTCCTTTTGCACCATTCCTTAAATCAGCATTTACTGTCATACCAATAGGGGCTGTGTAACTTCGGTCTTTTGTCAAACAAGTACAATTTGAGTTTTGGGCTTGTGACGCAGTCAAAAACGTAGTTTTTGTATATTTAGGCAAAGTATTGTGAACCTCTATTGGCGTCATAGAAGTTTTGCAAGAAGAGAAAAGTGCTACCGCACAGAATATCGTTATGATTTTTTTTATCATAATTTTATTTGTTTGTTAATGTTTTCAAAAAAATGAGAACCTTTCAAATCTTCAATAGGAAATCCCATACCTGCATTTATATCATCCCGCCACAAATCTACATAATCATCACTCGAAACGGTTACTGTAAGTGGTATTCCCTTGATTTCAAATGAAAATTCTAAATCATTTCCAAGTTCTTCGTCTATTACTTCTTCAAATGGAGTTACTTTTGTGATTTCAAAGTTATCAGTAAATTTTGCCAAAACGAATTCAGCATTTTTTTTAAGTTGTTCTTTTGTGTTCATTTCTTTTATTTTTAAAATTTTTGTCAAATATTCTGCCACGTTGTTTGCTACTGACGCCTAACTCATAAATATACGCCTTCGCCTTCAATAATTCGGCCAATGATTGTTGCTGTTTCCCCATGCAATTTCAAAATCTCTATTGCTTTTTCCGCCTCAGTTTCGCTTAGCGCAATAACCATACCGATACCCATATTGAAAATATTAAACATCTCGCGATGATTAATGTTTCCGTGCTTTTCCAAGAATGTGAATATGGGTAAAATATCCCAAGACCCTGCGTTGATTTCTACGCCTTGCCCATCTTTTAGGATGCGTGGAATGTTTTCATCAAATCCGCCTCCCGTGATGTGACTGATACCGTGAACATCGCAGTTTGCTACAACTTCCAAAACGGATTTTATGTATATTTTCGTCGGTGTTAACAACACTTCGCCAAGTGTTTTTCCGCTAAATTCAAGATATCTTTCATCCAAATTGAGATTTGCATCCTTCACAATTTTTCGCACAAGGCTGAACCCATTGGAATGCACACCACTCGAAGCAATTCCAATCAATACATCGCCCACAGCGACTTTCGAGCCATCAATCAATTTCGATTTTTCAACAACACCGCATGTAAATCCGGCAATGTCATATTCGCCATCAGCGTACATACCAGGCATTTCGGCGGTTTCGCCACCGATGAGCGCACATCCCGCTTGACGGCAACCTTCGGCAACACCGCTCACAATCGCTTCTATCTTCGTAGGCTCGTTGCTTCCAACAGCAATATAATCAAGGAAAAACAACGGTTCGGCACCTTGTGCCAAAACATCATTCACACACATGGCTACGGCGTCTATACCTATGGTGTCGTGCTTATCAAGTTCGAACGCAAGTTTCAATTTTGTGCCAACACCATCTGTTCCGCTAACAAGTATCGGCTCTTTGACATTAAGCGCCGAAAGATCGAACATTCCGCCAAATGCCCCGATATTACCCATAACGCCGAGTCTTTGAGTGGATGCAACATGTTTTTTTATTCGGCGAACAACTTCATAACCTGCTTCGAGGTTTACGCCTGCTTTTTCGTAGGTTTTTGCCATATTATATTTTGTTTACATCGTGTATAGATTGGTAAAGCGCAGTAGGATAATCGCCTGTGAAACATGCGAGGCAAAGTTCACAGTTATTGTTGGCAGCCTCATAAAGCGATTCGGGCGATAGGTAAGCAAGCGAATCAGCACCGATACTTTCCTTGATTTTTTCGAGTTTCTCTTTAAATTTTGCGCCAATAAGTTCCTCATACGTGGATGTATCTACGCCATAAAAACACGGATGTGTAATCAGCGGACTGGCAATGCGCAAATGTACTTCCTTTGCACCGGCTTGTTTGAGCATTCGAACGGTTCGTCTGGACGTAGTTCCTCTAACAATCGAATCGTCTACAAGAATAACGCGTTTACCGTTGACAATACTTCTAACTGCCGATAACTTCATTCTGACGCCCTTTTCGCGCAATTCTTGAGAAGGTTGAATAAATGTTCTGCCGACATATCTATTTTTGATAATCCCCATTTCATACGGAATGCCGCTTTCCTCGCTGTATCCTATGGCAGCGCTTAAACTGGAATCGGGCACGCCAATTACAACATCTGCTTCAACGGGAGGCGCTTCGCGGAACAGCAGTTTGCCCGTTTTCTTACGAAACGTATGAACATTTGTTCCTTCTATATCGCTGTCGGGGCGGGAAAAATAGATATATTCCATCGAACATATATTGTGATGTTTGTCTTTTGAGTAATCTACACTTGTTAATCCATTTTTATCTATAACGACAACTTCGCCGGGCTTTACATCTCTAAGAAATTCTGCTCCAACCACATTGAATGCGCAGGTTTCACTGCTAACCACATAACCACCATTGAATGTTCCTAAAGAAAGTGGTCGCAAGCCGTGTTTGTCGCGACAAGCATAGATTTTGCTTGCGGTCATGATAAGAAAAGCGAACGCGCCTTCTATTTGATTCAGCGCGTCGATAATAGCATTGAGTCTGTCTTGGTCGTCGCTTTCTTTTTTTACAAGATGTGCGAAAATTTCGCTGTCCGAAGTGGAATGGAAAAGACTGCCATTGTCCTCTAATTGTTTTTTGAGTTGTGCTGCATTGACAATACTGCCGTTGTGCGCCGTTGCAAAATCGCCCGTATTGTGCATGAACAAAAAAGGCTGAACGTTTTCAATACCTCCCTTGTCATTCGAAGAGTAGCGAACGTGCCCAATAGCCATATCGCCGTCGAGCGTGGCAAGATTTTCCTCGTTGAATACTTCGGTAACTAATCCTTCACCTTTTATACGTTTGAATACACGGTTTTTTACGCGCGCAATTCCGCAACCTTCCTGTCCTCTGTGTTGTAACGCGTGTAAGCCGTAATAAGTAAGTGTCGCCGCGTCAGGTATGCCGAATACGCCGAAAACACCGCATTCCTCGTTTAGTTCTCTATCGTTGATAAATGTCATAGTTGTTTATTGTGTTTTGTGGCAAGGGGATCCCTCGACTACGCTCGGGATGACGTGTCTTATTTTGTGAGTCTGTGCAAAATTTCCTCGTATGCTTCTCGTACTTTGCCAAGGTCGCGACGAAAGCGGTCTTTGTCTAATTTTTCATTGGTTTCGATATCCCAAAGACGGCAGGTGTCGGGGCTGATTTCATCAGCCAAAACAATTTCGCCATCGCGTGTTTTACCGAATTCTATTTTGAAATCGACAAGTGTGATACCTAAATCTTTGAAAAGTTTTGTCAGCATTTCATTGATTTTGCGAGTCATGTTGTACATAATTTCCAATTCCTCGTAAGTTGCTGCGCCAAGCGCTACGGCGTGGTCATCGTTAATGAGCGGATCGCCCAACTCGTCTTTCTTGTAGCAAATGTCGATGATTTCATTATTCGGTTTCGTTCCTTCGGGAATATCAAGGCGTTTCGCCATCGAACCGGCAATGATATTTCGCATGATGAACTCCAACGGAAAAATATCCACAACACGGCAGAGTTGTTCACGCTCGTTCAATTTTTCGACGAAATGGGTTTTGATACCGGCTTCATGCAACTTACCGAAAATGATAGACGATATTTCGTTGTTGAGTAGCCCCTTGTTTTCGATAGACGATTTTTTCACATTGTTGAACGCTGTAGCGTCGTCTTTATAGCGAATAACAATAAGGTCAGGGTTGTCCGTTTTGTAAACTTGTTTGGCTTTGCCCTCGTAGAGCATTTCGTGCTTTTGCATGGTTGGATGTTTTGGGTGGATTTACACCTGCAAAGATACGAAAAAAAAATAAATTAAACAACTGTTAAGACTTCCTAAAATACCTCACTGCATTGGCAAAAATATTCTGCACCTTGTTGCCATTGATATTTTTAAACAAATTGTTTTCGTAACGTTCCGAATGTCCCATTTTGCCAAGGATTTGACCGTTTTGGCTGATAATACCTTCTATCGCGTATTGCGAACCGTTAGGATTATAGGGCGATTCGCCAGTAACGTTTCCGTCGAGATCAACGTATTGAAAAGCCACTTGTCCGTTGTCAAAAAGTTCTTGCGCCATTTTTTCACTAACTACGAATTTTCCTTCGCCGTGGCTTACGGCTATTGAGTGAACTTCGCCTAAATCGAAGCCTGCCAACCATGGCGAATTTGGTGATGATACACGAGTTTTCGCAATTTGCGAGATATGACGGTTGATGTCATTTTTGAATAACGTTGGCGAATCTTTGGTCACCATTCCTAATTTTCCGTATGGTAAAAGTCCTGATTTGACTAAGGCTTGGAAACCGTTACAAATTCCCAAAATCAAACCGCCACGCTCAATCAATTTGTGAATTTCGTCAGCAATGATTTTATTGTTCAACACACTGGCGATGAATTTTCCACTTCCATCAGGTTCGTCACCTGCTGAAAAACCGCCACTAATCGCAAAAATATGACATTTACTAATCTGATTTTTCATCTGTTCGATGGAACGGAAAACATCCTCACTTGTAAGATTACAAAATACGGTGCTAACAACTTTTGCCCCTGCCCTTTCGAATGCTTTTGCAACGTCGTAATCGCTGTTTGTTCCGGGGAAAACAGGGAGGTAGGCGACTGGTTTTTCGATGAAGTTGCCTTTATATTCGGAATTGATTTTTGGGTGTGGTTCTGTAGAGACAAAGCATGCCTTGTCTCTACAATTATAATCCATTTTATCAGGATAAACCGTAGTAAATTTTTCGGTATTGGATTTGTATAATTTGCCCAATGGAATTTGTGTGCCGTTGATTTGTAGAGACGCACGGCCGTGCATCTCTACAATGGTATTTCCAATATGAATTGCACCTTGAAATTCTATTTTTTTATTGGTTTCTACCAATATCGAACCATATGAATAATCGAACAATGTATCGTCATAATCAATCGTTGCACCAATATTATTTCCAAACGCCATTTTCGCTAAAACCTCGCCAACACCACCAAATCCGATAGAGTATGCTGATAAAATTGTTCCGTTGTGAATATATTCAGTCACAAAATTCCAATTCTTTTTCAATTGTTCCGTATCGGGCATATAATTTTCGAGAGGCGTATGTTTGATGAGATAGATTTCGTTTCCTGCTTTCTTAAATTCGGGACTTATGATTTTTCCTGCGTCAACGGTAGTGATTCCAAAAGCCACAAGCGTTGGTGGAACATTGATATCTTTGAATGTTCCACTCATCGAGTCTTTTCCGCCGATGGAAGGCAAACTAAGTTCGTTTTGCATTTTCAAAGCACCGAGCAATGCGCTCAAAGGCTTACCCCACGTGCGAGGATCATCAGTCATGCGTTCAAAATATTCTTGATAGGAAAATCGCATGTTTTCGTAACTTGCACCTGCTGCAACAACTTTCGTTACAGCCTCAACAACAGCGTAAGCCGCACCATGGTAAGGGCTCCACTCAGAAATAAACGGATTATACCCAAACGCCATAATACTCGCCGTATCGGTATAACCTTTTTGAACAGGAATTTTTTGTACTGAAACTTGCGTTTCCGTGTGTTGTGTTTTTCCGCCAAAAGGCATTAACACTGTGCCTCTGCCTACCGTTGAGTCAAATAATTCTATCAATCCTTTTTGCGAAAGCACATTGTCATCGCTAAGGTTGTTCAACATTTTTTCCTCTAAAGTTGCGCCTTCGATGTTTCTTATAAATGGATTTTTTTCTTCTACTTTTCCGATAGTCGCTTTCGCGAAATGCTTGGCACCTGCGCTGTCGATGAATTCACGAGCCAAATCTACAACCAATTTTCCATTGTTGTACATTCGCATTCTGTTGCTGTCGGTAACATCGGCAACATGCGTTACTTCGACATTTTCTTCCGCACAATAGGTTTCAAATTCACTTTTGCTTTCAGGTGAAATAACCACTGCCATGCGTTCTTGCGATTCGCTGATGGCAATTTCCGTAGAGTTCAGTCCTTTATATTTAAGCGGAATGCGGTCGAGATAAATATCCAATCCGTCTGTTAATTCGCCTATTGCCACACTGACTCCGCCTGCACCGAAATCGTTGGATTTTTTGATGTGTTTAGTAACTTCCGGTCTGCGGAAAAGACGCAGAAGTTTGCGCTCCTCAGGCGCATTGCCTTTTTGCACCTCGCTACTGCATTCCTCAATTGATTTGACATTTTGTTCTTTAGATGAGCCTGTTGCACCGCCAACACCATCTCGTCCCGTGCGACCACCCAACAGTAAAATAATATCGCCTTTTTTCGGCGTTTCACGTCTGACATGGTCTGCTTTGACAGCACCTACGACAGCACCTATTTCCATTCGTTTTGCAACATAATTGGGATGGTAGATTTCGCGAAGGTGCGTAGTCGGAATTCCGATTTGATTGCCATAGCTGGAATATCCCGCTGCAGCCTTTGTGCTGATAATGCGTTGCGGAAGTTTCCCTTCCATCGTTTCGCGAATGGGTTTGTAGATGTCGCTTGCACCCGTTACTCGCATGGCTTGATACACGTAACTGCGTCCCGAAAGCGGGTCACGAATAGCACCACCCAAACACGTGGATGCACCACCAAACGGCTCTATTTCCGTAGGATGATTATGGGTTTCGTTTTTGAACATCAGCAACCATTTTTCGGGTTTTCCATCCACATCTACATTGATAAAAATGCTGCACGCGTTGTTTTCCTCGCTTACTTCCAAATCGTCGAGCAAGCCCTTTTTTCGAAGGTAGCGCGCGCCAATTGTTGCGACGTCCATTAGACAAATGCTTTTGTCTTCACGACCCAATTCTTTACGCATCTTGTGATAAAGGTTCAACGAATCTTGCAATTCATTTTTCATGAAAGAGTCGTCAATCGTGATTTCTTCAAGTTCCGTCATGAACGTGGTGTGGCGGCAATGGTCGCTCCAATAGGTGTCGAGAATTCTCAATTCGGTTTCGAATGGATCGCGTCCTTCGGCTTTGAAATAATTTACGACTTCGCGCAAATCGGCGGCATAGACTATATCGCAGATGTCCTGAACCATATGGACAGGGGCAATGAAAAATACATATTTGACGAGCTTGGCAAGAAAGACGCGAAGCTTGCCGACGAGATCAGGAAAAAGATGTTTGTGTTCGAGGATATTGTTCTCTTGTCAGACAGGGATATTCAAAAGGTTATGCGGGAAGTGGATTCCCAGGAGCTTTCAAAGGCACTCAAGAGCGTGGATACGGAAGTGCAGGATAAGATATTTAAAAATATGTCCAAACG
>JAIRRI010000094.1 GCA_031256055.1 Bacteroidales bacterium | reverse complement strand
ACAGGTACGGAAATCATTCGGATTAGTTACATCGTTTAAACGATAATTTGAAAAAAATCGGAGAAGTGAAAATCGGAAAGCAAGGCAAAAAAACTCGTGAGCCTTTATTTCCTGATATTTCATGGTATTACGCTCGTCATACATGGGCAACGATTGCTTCTAAGTTGGATATTTCAAAAGATATTATTGCTGCAGCACTCGGACACGGAGCCACGACTACAACTGACATTTACATTGACTTCGACCAAAAGAAAGTTGATGATGCGAATCGAAAAGTTATAGACTATATCAACAATTACGAAAAATCGGAGAAATAAAATTTCTTTTGTAACTCGAAAAAAATGCGTAACTTTGCAAAAAATTAAACCATGAAATACCAAATCCCTATACTCCCTCTAAAAGAGGATATCGAAACCAAAAAGGTTCTCAAAAAAGTTGCATTAGCACATAGTGCTCTTGCTGAAATGAAAGGGGCTGCAGCGAGTATTCCTAACGAAAAGATATTGCTCAACACACTTGCGTTGCAGGAAGCAAAAGATAGTTCTGAAATTGAAAATATCATCACTACGCAGGACGAACTGTATCAGTCCGATTTCATAGCTCAAAAGTTCAAAAGTCCGGCAGCAAAAGAGGTGTACAATTATTCGCAAGCACTATTAACCGGATTCACAAACTTGCAATCAAAAGGTATTTTATCTACAAATCAGATTTTGGAAATTCAATCTATTCTTGTAGAAAATAAAGCAGGGTTTCGTAAACTTCCTGGTACTATGTTGAAAAACGATCGTACTGGCGAAGTTATTTATACACCTCCACAAAATCTCGATGACATTGTGCAATACATGAATAATCTCGAACTTTTTATCAATGATGATTCCGTTTCAGATTTGGATGTGTTGGCAAAAATGGCGATTATTCATCATCAGTTTGAAAGTATTCACCCATTTTATGACGGCAACGGACGAACCGGTAGAATTATCAATATCTTATATTTGGTAAAAGAAGAATTGTTGAACATCCCTATTTTGTACTTGAGTCGATACATTAATCAAAACAAAAACACATACTACGAATTGTTGCAAAAAGTAAGAGACAAATCGGCTTGGGAAGAATGGATTTTGTTTATGTTGGAGGGCGTTGAATCAACCTCTCGACAAACAACATATACCATTCATGGTATAAAAGATTTAATGTTGAGCCAAAAGCAAAAAATCCGTAGCGAGTTGCCGAAAATTTACAGTCAAGATTTGTTGAATAATATTTTTGGACATCCGTACACAAAAATCGAATTTGTGATGAAAGATTTGAGTGTAAGTCGTGTCACAGCTACTCGCTATCTAGACGAATTGACCAAAATAGGCATTTTACACAAAGAAAAAATTTGGAAAGAGTATTATTACGTTAATAAAGACTTGTTTACGTTCCTTTCTAACATACCAACCCTCATGTAAAAAAATGTATAGTTTCTATATATGAGAGTTTTGTCATGTATAGAAAAAGTCGTTTTTCTATACATGAGAGGTTTGTCGCATATAGAAAAGGGCGATTTTCTATATATGATAACTTTTTGATTACAAACAGCCATTATTCCAATTCATTAGATCAATTCCTTTGACAAAATACCGTCCGTTACTTCGTTTGATTCCAGCTTTAAGTCGTTTTGTGCCTTGTGCTTTGATAGCGTTGTAGATTGTTGGTGTCGAAACGTCTAGTATTTTCGCCACTTCTCGAACGTAATAGTTTCGTTCAGGATAAATTTTTGGTTCTGTAGTTTCCATAACTTTATTGATTTTTATTTTTGATTTGAATTATTTTTGTTAATGTTTGTTGGTGGATCTTCAACTATTCCACTACCATCCTTCTTGACTGCATCGGAGTTTTTTTTGTCTTCATTTTTTTCATCTTTTTTCGATAATCCCGAAAGAAAATCTTTGATTTTATCTGCTGCACCGGTTTTATTGAGAAATGTGGTTGCAAGTTCGGCATATGTTTTTAGATTTTCTTGAGATCTGATTTTCTCTTTCAATTGGTTAATCAGTTTTTCAGCGTCATCCAAATCGTTTTCAAGTTCGTTGATATTGCCTTCGAGTTTTTCAATTTGCTTTTTCAATTCTGCGTTTTCTCTTTCAAGTTCTTGAAATCGCCATTCTTTGAAACGAGCGTTTACCATATCTTCTATCGTTTTGTCGTCGAGTTTTGGAGTTTCATCAACTTTAGGAAATTTTTCGTAATCCGAAAATTTCAAATTTTCGTTGACGTGTTCATAAACTTTTTGCGGTCTGCTTTCGTTTTTTTCCAAGTCAAATACTTCAATCCTCGCTCGTACAAATTCATCGTCCGTTGCCAAGAATTTATTAATGGCAGAAACTTCTTTGATGACACCTCTCTCGATAAATTTCGTGCCTTTTTCCTCGTCACGTCTGAACGCTGTAAGCGAAAAGCAAACACCATTGCTTTGTTTAGCTTTGGCATTAAGGATTTGCCGTAATGATCTGATTTTTGTTTTTGAGATTTCCATTATTTATATAATGTTTTTGTAGTTCATATTAAGTTTGTCGGTGCAAAGTTATGTCAAAAAGAAAGACACAGAATACAAATCAGTACTAATCGGTACTTTTCAGTACTTTTAGGTACTAATCGGTACTTTTTCTCTGTTTGACGATGCAAAATTACATCGAAAAAAGATTGGCGTGGAAATTTTTGCAGTAAATGACCACTTTTTGCAGATTTTAGCAACTTTTTGCACTTTTTATTAATTTCAAAATTTGACGATGCAAAGTTACGGTGAAAAACAAAGGGCGTGTGCAAAATGTGTAAAAAAGGATAGAAATGTGTAAAAATGTGTAAAAAAAGCACATTTTTGTGGTAAGTAATTTTGTAGTTTTCATAACTCGATTTTAGAAATATACTACAAAGTTATGACGAAAAAAAGAGAGTGCTTGCAAAATCAAGCATTTTCAAGCAAAAGTAAGCAAAAACAAGCATTTTTGCTATATTGATCAATAATTTGTATCTTTGCACTCAAATAGAAAGTGAAATATAATCGCTATTTTGGATACTTACAACACGATACAATCCCTATCAGAAGGCAATTTTAAGGTGAAAGGCAGTAAGTTTTTATCGTTTGCTTTTCCCGTTGAAACGGAAGACGAAATTAAGACGATCGTTGCTAATTTAAAAAAAGAATATTACGATGCTTGTCATCATTGCTACGCCTACATTTTAGGCTATAACAGCGAAAAATATCGAGAAAATGACGATGGCGAACCTTCCGGAACGGCAGGAAAACCCATCTGCGGACAACTCCGTTCGAAACAGTTGACGAACATTTTGGTGGTTGTTGTTCGTTATTTCGGTGGCACGAAATTAGGTGTGAGCGGTCTTATAGATGCTTACAAGAATGTCACTTCCGACGTTTTGCAAAACGCCAAAATCATCGAAAAAATCGTGATGAAAGAACATCAAATTTCATTCGATTATGAACAAACAAATGCCGTAATGAAAATCGTGAAAGACTACAATTTGCAAGTGATTTCGCAGAGTTTTGATAGTCGATCGGAACTTGTTTTTAAAGTGCGATTATCCGATGAAAATCGTGTTTTAGCAATGTTTGAGAAACTAAGTTGTAATTTTTTTTAATTGGCAAATTTTTAATTTCCGGTAGGTTGTATAGATGCGGTTTCAATCATCAACATAACTGTTTTTTGCGGAGCTCTTGGGCGGTGCATACAACACACAGCAAGAAGGAGAAAAACAAACATTTCTCTCCTTCTTGGTTATAAATACACTTTACTTGGCGGAGAGTGAAGGATTCGAACCTCCAAATCCCGAAGGATTTATGCTGAAAGCATAATCGTTACCAATTCGACCACCTCTCCTTATACTTTTTGCAAAGATACAACTTTTTTTTGATATATACAATTTAATTTTTTGTTCTCAATTTGGAAACACATCTAGATATATACCTTTTTTTCTAGTTTTTGCAGTCTTCTCGGATATTGTCTCATCATCATATGGAATAATAAAAAAGTTATTTCTATTTCCACTTGTCAACATTTCTTCTATTTTGTTGAATAATTTTATTGATTCTGGCAAATATGTAATCTTATAGTGCTCGATGATTTTTGGCAACTTTTTAAAGTAATAAACTTCAGTATCATGCTTAAATCTTACATTTTGCAAATCTGGCGAAATTATTCTGTATAAAAGCTTTCTTCCACCAAACCGTAGAAACCTTATAATAAAAGTCGCAACTAACATATCATTATTAAATTTTTCATTGTTTAGCTCTTTGTTCCAAAGTTCAATATTTGGCTCAATATTTGGTTCAATATTTTTGGACGAAAAGAAGTATGGTTCTGTCCTTTCATGAAACCAAAAACTAATAATATCGTCATAAGGAGTCGTATAATTAATACAAGAAGAAAAATCAATATCAATAATTTTTGCCGAATCTATTGCGGATTCTAACTTATTATCCATAAATAGTCTTTGCAAATGGTTGTTTCTATCACTTTCATTATGAAATTCACTCAAATACAAATCACTATTTGCCAGTATCATGTTTTTTGTAGAAGCATCTCTGAATGGAACCGTTGCAAATTTTTCAAAATGAGAATAAACAATCTCCATTTCTTGAATTATTTTATTTCTATCTATTTCATCTCCAAATTTAATACATGAAAATAATAAATCAATTATATCTGTTAATTTTTCCAGAGGGTATTTTGAAATTTTAGAAGATTTTTTAAACTTATTGTAAAGCTCTAATTGTATTTTCTTTTGATTTGCTTCACACTTGTTCAATATTTGTTTTGCAATTTGGTCTAATTTGCTATATTCTTCGCTATTTTTCTCATATTTATTTTTCAAATTATCAATAGATACGATTAAGTTAAAAATACGAATCCCTTTGTAGTAATTTAAAACAATACAGTTCTTTTTCTCTTCTATAATTTCTGGAACTTTGATTTTTTTAGCAGTCAATGCTTTTAAAACCGTATTTTCCAATGTTTTATCTTCTGCTAAAAAATGTTTTTCTATTGTGTTTTTTTTATCATTAAATACTAATTTTCTTCTGTCTTTTAAAATTTTACCATTAAATTTTTCAATAGCACCTGGTTCTAGTGTTTGAGTATTATCCCAGGGATTACCGTCTGCGTCCGTAATAATTGTTATCAAGTTAGATTTTTTTATCTCCTGTATATCTACTAATTCAGAAGGATTAAATTCTGCATTTACAAATTTAGTAATATCTGTTGGATATAAAAATGATTTTATAGTTTCTAAATTTTCATGAATTTGAGAATATGGATAAATATTGTAGGCTTTAGAAACATCTGCAATTATTAAACATTCTACGTTGTATTTTATAGACAAATCAATAATAAGATTACTACCGGTTGTATTATTGAAATGTGTATAATTCTTTACGCCAAAATATAAAGAATGTACTCCCATTAAAACAAATTGTATTTTCTCTTCTTTCATGAGTCTATCTGCATATATATCGGGAATCAATTGAACTTTCTTAAAATCATTAAATTTTTTCGTTTTGGTTTCATAAAGTTCAGATGCTATATCTAAGCCATCCTGATAAAAATTGTTGTTAGACCGAATATCCCCAGAACAAATATAGATGACAATATGTTTTTTATACTTTTGTGGTAAACTCAACAAATAATCTGTAACCCTTGTACTTTTTGAGTATAGCAGAATGCCAATGTCTTTTTTTAAGCCTGAGTTTCTTCTTTCATCTATTTTTTTTGTTAATATATCTACTTTACTATTTATTAATTGTTTTACATTTGTGTGATTAGCAAATTCATCTCTAATTACATCTAATAAATGTTCAATATCATCTGTTTCTATGTTAAACTGTGTTTTGTATTTATTATGAAATTTCCATGCTGGTTTCTTTTCCTCAATAAAATCCAACATTTCAGTCATCCTATTTTTAAAATATGTACATTGAAAACTTTCAGATTTATTTTTTGCTTCTATTTCCAACGTTTCTAGTAGGTATGTAAAAAAGTTATTTACAGCTTCTGATTCTGACCTTGAAGATAGTACGTTTTTTTTTGGATTATTTTCAGTAATTATTTTTGCATTATGTGGAGTAAGTTCTGAAATATCCCTATTTTCCATCCATGCTCCATTACGATAATCCCATTTATAAAAGAATAC
>JAIRRI010000065.1 GCA_031256055.1 Bacteroidales bacterium | reverse complement strand
TATCATTTATACCTTCGTCCGGGGTTGGATGTGCTCGAAAAAGCAGGCGGATTGCATAACTTCAATGGTTGGACGAAGCCGATTTTGACGGATAGCGGCGGTTATCAAGTATTTTCGTTGGAAGGGACGCGAAAAATTACCGAGGAAGGTGTGGTATTCAGTTCGCACATCGACGGTTCGCGACACCTGTTTACGCCCGAACGTGTGATGGATATTCAACGCAGTATTGGTGCGGATATCATCATGGCGTTCGACGAATGCACACCCTACCCTTGTGAATACGATTACGCCAAAAAATCTATGGAAATGACCCATCGGTGGTTGGACAGATGTATAGCTCAATTCTCGCAAACCGAGTCCAAATACGGACATTCGCAAAGTTTGTTTCCGATTGTTCAAGGTAGTGTTTATAAGGATTTGCGTATCGCTTCCGCGGAAAAAATCGCGAGTGGCAATTGTGATGGAAATGCGATTGGCGGCTTGTCTGTGGGCGAACCTGCCGAAATGATGTACGAAATGACCGAACTCGTATGCGGAATTTTACCGAAAGAAAAACCGCGATACCTCATGGGTGTGGGCACTCCTGCAAATATTTTGGAATCCATCGCCTTGGGAATAGACATGATGGATTGCGTAATGCCCACGCGAAATGGGCGAAACGGCATGTTGTTCACCAAAAACGGCATTCTCAACATGCGAAACGAAAAATGGAAAACCGATTTTTCACCTATTGAGGAAGATGGTGCGAGTTTTGTAGACACGATGTACAGCAAAGCCTACTTGCGTCATTTGTTCCACGCAGGCGAGATGTTAGCGCCCATGATTGGAAGTTTGCACAATTTGGCGTTTTATTTGTGGTTGGTCGGCGAAGCGCGCAAGCATATTTTGGCTGGTGATTTTGCTTCGTGGAAAACCGAAATGGTCGAGCGTGTTTCGAGACGGTTGTAGTAGTCTTTTATTTAGCAAATGTTCGCGGATAAAACACCCGTTTTTGCCACAATAATACGAAAAATGCCACAGTAACCGACAATAAATCGGATACAGAAACGGCATACCAAACGCCGTTCAGACCCCACCAATTCGAGAAAAGAAGCAAGCACGGTACAAAAAACAGCAATTGTCGACATAAACTCATCATGATGGATAATCCGGGTTTGTTGATTGATTGGTAAAAATTTGCTGTAACAATTTGAAATCCAATTAATGGCGCCATCAAAAATACAAAAAACAAACCACGCGAAGCAATTTCAATGAGTAAAAGGTCTGTGGTAAATAAACGTATCATTGGCGTTGGAATCAATAATGTCAAAGCGAGTCCAATCGCATTCACACCCATGCTGACTTTGATGGCCAAAAGCAACGTATCTTTCATGCGTTTGAGTTTTCGTGCGCCGAAATTATACCCTACAATTGGCTGCATACCTTGACACAAGCCCACAATAACCATCACAAATACCATCGCGTAACCGCCTACAATCGCGTAACCGCCAATTGCAAAATCGCCACCATGTTCGCGCAAAACTAAATTCACAACAATCGCTACTGCTGATGCAGCAACATTCATTAAAAACGGTGAAAGTCCAATAGCTGTGATGTTTCGAATGATATAGAATTTCGGTTTAAAAGCGCAACGGCGAAATCGAATTCGACTGTTTTCACTCAAAAAATGATGCATCACATAACCCGCACTCACAAACATCGAAATCGCTGTACCCCAGGCTGCTCCTTTAATTCCCATATTCAATACGAAAATAAAAATCGGAACTAAAATCAAATTCAAAATCACATTAATGAGCGATGCGTACATGGATTTTTTCGGATAACCAGATGCGCGCATCATGCTTCCATAGCCATAGGTGATATTGCTGAAAAGCGTTGCAGGAAGGATGATTTGGAGAAATTCTTTAGCATACGGCATGGTATTCTCGCTTGCTCCAAAAGCGATGAGCAACGGTTCCATAAATATCAATCCAAAAACCGTTGTAAGTGTCCAAAACGTAAATGTAAGAAACAAACTGTTTGCCAAAACACGTTCCGCAAAAGCGGTGTTTTTTTGACCTAAAACAATGGAGATTCGCGCCGAGGCGCCAACGCCGACCAATGTGCCAAACGCTTGCGTCAAAATCATAATCGGAAATGTCAATGCTAATCCCGAAATGGCGAAAGGGCCAACACCTTGTCCGATAAATATCCTATCAATCAAATGGCAAAGCGAAACCGAAAGCGTTCCGATAATCGCCGGAATGGAGTATTTTAGTAAAAGTTTCCCTACCGGTCTTGTTTCTAAATCTATATCTACCGGTTTTTTCATTTACGAAGAGTCAATGAAAACAGCGGATATACCAAAATTCCAACCGGAATTGCACTTACGCCAATGATGAAGTACAATCCCAAAATCAACCAAATCAATGTAAGTCGTTGCCAATTCGGCTTGAATGCAGTGCTTTTAAACTTGAGCGACAACATAGGAATTGGAAGCACCAAAAGCGCGGAAAATAGAATACATAAACCGGCAATAACTATAGGATGAAAAAGCATGGCTTCCAAATTCCACAGTTCTTTTTCATGCAATTCTTGCAGTACTAAGGGTAGCGATGCCCAAAACATAGCGTTGGCGGGTGTTGGCATGCCTGTAAAATGTTCGGTTTGACGCGTATCAACATTGAATTTTGCCAATCGTAAAGCCGAAAACAACACCATCGCGAAAGCAATGTATGGCAAATTCGCAAATGGCAATCCGTCTTGATGTGCAAACATAATTCTAAACGCAATCATGGCAGGCGCAACACCAAAACTCACGATATCTGCAAGCGAATCCAATTGTTTTCCGAGTTCCGAATACGCCTTCAACAATCGTGCCGAAAATCCATCCAAAAAATCAAAAATCGCGGCTAAAAAAATCAAAAATCCGGCTGTTTTTAAATAATTGTGCCCGCTAAAGGTAGCCACAATGGCTAAGCAGCCGCAAAACAGATTAGCAAGAGTGATGAGGTTCGGAATGTGTTTCATGATCATGATGAATTACGAAATTTAGTTGCAAAGATACGAAAAAAAATCGTCATTTGGACGTTTGGCTACTTCGAAAGCAACTTAAAAATTTCCCATATCGCAATTCCTGCGCTAACAGAGACATTGAGCGAATGTTTAGTGCCAAATTGCGGAATTTCCAAAGCACCATCGACTAAAGCCATAACGTCGTCGGAAATGCCATCAACTTCATTACCCAAAATCAATGCCGTTGGTGTCGCTGGCGCGGATTTGTAATCCGTGCCAAACTCGAAAAAAGAAATAGAATTTTGAGTTTGTTCCAATGCAAAAATTGAAAATCCATGATGTTTCAAACTATTAATAACATCAGTCGTTTTTTCAAAATACTCCCAATCCACAGATTCGGTTGCACCCAATGCAGCCTTGTGGATTTCGCGATTGGGCGGGGTTGCCGTGATTCCACATAAATAAATTTTCTCAACCAAAAAAGCGTCACAGGTTCGGAACACCGCACCAACATTGTGTTGCGAGCGAATGTTATCCAACACAACAACTAAAGGAATTTTTTCAATAGACTTAAATTCCTCAACATTTAAACGGTTTAGTTCTGAAATTTCTTTTTTGATGAACATTATTTTTTATGTTTTTTCACAAATTCCAGCACTTGTGTATTAAACCGAGTTTTGTCGTCTTTGTGAAATTCCACTTCAACGGGAACATAACAAATCGGTAAGTCTGAAATTTCGGCAAATGCAGGTGAATCCTTTAATCTCATCAAATCTTTTTCTGTAACAACAATGTATTTGTGATTGCAAAAATAATCCAAAAAATACTTTCGAACGCGCTTCAAATCGGATTTTGTAAACTCATGATGGTCGCGAAATTGAAACAATTTAACATCTTTTGTGAAATTTCGCAAATGTTCCACCAACGGATAAGGGTTGAAAATACCCGAAAGCACCACAAAATAGTTGTAAACATCTTTATTTATCTCGCAAATAGAGCCATCCAAGCGACGCATTTGCCCATGTTTGAGATAAGAAAAATAAACTGCTTGATTTTTTTGTGGTTTAATTTTTTCCAAAATATCGTCTTTTACGATAGGCGAAAGTATATTCGGACATTTGGTTACAACAATAATATCGGCTCTTTTCATCCCCTTTCGTGGTTCTCGCAAATTGCCTACAGGCAACAGATAATCGTTGTAATATGGACGGAAATAATCGGTAAGCAAAATGCTTAATCCCGCAGTTATGGAGCGGTATTGAAACGCATCGTCAAGCAAAATAACTTCGGTGTCGGGCGCTTCGGTTTTGAGTTTGCGAATGGCTTTGCGACGATTCACATTCACACACACGGAAATATCCGGAAATTTTTGAAAATATTGCATGGATTCGTCGCCCAAAACAGCTGAGGATACAGGTGCTTTTGCCGAAATAAAACTTTTGCTTTTTCTGCCATAACCCCGACTGAGCGTGCAAACTTTGAATTCGTCCTTCAAAAGTCGGATTAAATATTCGACGTGCGGTGTTTTTCCCGAACCGCCCGTACAAATATTTCCAACACAAATAGTTGGCAACTGCGGTTTTTGCGAACGCAAAATTCGGCAATCAAACAGCCAATTGCGTACTACAACCACAAGCGCGTACAAAGGAACGAAGGGCAAAAGTAAAGGCCTCAATGGGTTCATAACGATAAAAATACACTACAAAATTACAAAAAAGTTGTCAAATTTCAAAATTTTTTGTAACTTTATAGAAAATTTTGCCTATGAAAATTTCTGATATTACCGAATGTATTGAAAAAATTGCCCCATTAAATATTCAGGAAAGCTATGATAATTGCGGACTTTTGATAGGTCATTCTGACGATGAAGTGCATAAAATTTTGTTGTGTTTGGATGTTACCGAGGAAATTTTGCAAGAAGCAATCGCTGAAAAATGCGATTTAATTATTTCTCACCACCCGATGATTTTCACAGGAGTGAAAAAAATTGATTCAAATAGCCTGATTTATCAAGCCATTCAGAACAAAATCGCCATTTATGCAGCACATACAAATTTGGATTCTGCACATTTTGGTGTGAGTACGATTTTGGGTGAAAAACTTGGACTTAAAAATCTTCGAACACTTCGAAAAAGCAGCATAGACGAGCGTTTTGGATTAGGTTCTGTCGGCGAATTTGCAACACCGTTAAGTGAATTGGATTTTTTGGATTTAGTGAAAAAAACGTGCAATATTCCTTTTATTAAACATTCGAAATTGCGAGGAAAACCAATAAAGACAGTAGCTTTGTGTGGTGGTGGCGGTTCTGAATTGAGACCGGATGCCATTGATCAACATATGGATGCGTATGTGAGTTCGGATTTTAAACATTACGAATATCATCTAGTAAATACTCCGCTTTTACTTGTAGATGCAGGACATTTCGAAACTGAACAATTCGCTGTTGATATTTTATATTCGGAAATTTCCAAAAAATTTCCTACCTTTGCAGTGTTGAAAACGAAAACGAACAATAATCCGGTGTTCTACCGATAAAAAATAAATGGTTATGGCTAAAGCAAAACCCAAAAAGACGACTAAACCTCCGGTGAAGAAGTCCACTGCAAAGCCCGCCGCCAAAAAGGCTCCGGCAAAAAAAACTCCGCCCCCAAAAGCAGTTCCGGTGAAGAAAGCGCTTGCAAAAAAAGTAGTTGCAAAGACAAAACCGAAACCGCAAACCCAAAAAGCGGTTGTTAAAAAAGTAACGAAACCTGCACCAAAAAAGGTTGTAGCAAAGAAACCTATTGCTAAAAAAGTTGTTTCTAAAGCACCGGTTTCCAAAAAGAAAGTAGTTGCGAAACCAGTTAAAAAAACGGTTGTTGCTAAAACGGCGAAGTCAAAACTGGTAAAAAAAGTTGCGGTAAAACCAACCAAAAAAATGGTAAAACCAATCGCGAAAAAAACAGTCGTGAAGCAGGTTGCAAAGAAAATAACTAAACCAATTGCAAAAGTCGCACCAAAAAAAGTTGTTGCGAAAAAATCGACTAAACCTGTAACTCCAGCTAAAAAAGCACCAATCAAAAAAACCGTTGTAAAACCAGTTGCAAAAAAACCTGTAAAAGCTCCGGTTATTAAAAAAGTTGCTATACCAACAAAATCTGTTACTTCAAAACCAACACCATCTCCTAAAACCAAAATAAAAAAAATAACTAATGCATTTAATTTTACGACAGAATTAGATTTTAACCTTATGAAAGAAACTATTGAAAAAGCCAAAGCCTCTATTTCGAAAGCCACGATGGATGCGGGCGATTACAGCATTGAACAAAAATTAGTGGCCTTGTTTTCGTTGCAACTCATTGACTCGGAAATTGATAAAATCCGCATCATTCGCGGAGAATTGCCTCTTGAAGTGCAGGATCTCGAAGACGAAGTTGCAGGTTTGGAAACTCGCTTAAATCGATTTAACACCGAAATAGAAGACCTCGAAAAACAAATCACAGAGCGAAAAACAGCGACTTTAGATGCTAAAGCAGCGATCAAAAAATACGAATTGCAGCAAAATAAAGTTCGTAACAATCGCGAATATGAGTCGTTGAACAAAGAAATCGAGTATCAAAGTTTGGAAATTCAACTTCAGGATAAGCGCATAAAAGAAGCGAATTGGCAGCTTGAACAAAAGAAAAAAGATCTCGAACAGGTTCAAGAAACATTTGAAGAGCGTACGAATGATTTGGCTGCAAAGAAAACCGAGTTGGATGAAATTATTGCCGAAACCGAAATCGAAGAAAAAGAATTATTGAAAGTTTCCAACGAACATAAGAAAAAAATTGAACAACGTTTGATTTCTTCTTATGATAAAGTTCGTGAAAATGCACGCAACGGATTAGCAGTTGTGGTTGTTGAACGTGATGCTTGCGGCGGATGCTTCAATAAAATTCCGCCCCAACGTCAGGCTGAAATCAAGTTACACAAAAAGATTTTGGTTTGTGAGCATTGCGGACGTATTTTGGTTGACGAAGGTATTCGCAAGGCTGTTATTGGGGAATAATCATCATTATGGTAGGGGTCAAAAATTTTCGACCCCTACATTAGGTATTTTTTCAACGCCTCAATATCCCGACGATCACGTTTGGTAGGACGTCCAAGCCCTCTGTCGCGTTTTTCGTAATTGGTTTGACGAACGATTTTGGCTAGTTCGATGGCTTCTTGAGGTGTCAGATCTTCCATATATTCTGCGACCTTTGGCGCGCCAACGCGATTGTTTAATAATTCCAACACTTTTATTTTTTTGACCAATCCGGGTGTGGAAACTTCAATAATGTCGCCGACTTTCAGCTCGCGAGAAGCTTTTACAGGCAATCCGTTGAGTTTGACTTTTCCGCCGCGACAAGCATCGCCTGCCATCGTTCGAGTTTTGTATTGGCGAATAGCCCAAAGGTATTTATCAATGCGAATCATGGGTGATTTGTATGGATTTTGATATATTATTATAAATTTCCCATAATTTCGGAAATTTTGATAATAAATTTTGATGTTTTTCCAATGTTTTCAAATCATTCCGAACGGCAGGGCCTGTTTGAACATCTTTTGGATGGTAGTTCCTGATTTTTTGAACCGTTTGATAAATCAATGGTTTCAGCAAATCGAAAGAAAGATTTTTTTCAATCAACAAGTCTGCCGAAATCGTCCACAAGTGATTGGCAAAATTGCAAGCAAACACGGCTGAAAGGTGTATTTGACGGCGTTTTTCGGTGTTTACGATTTGCACATTGGTGCTGATTTTTTTTGCGATTTCCTGTAGAGACGCACGGCCGTGCGTTTCTACGACATTGTCCGTATCATTATATTCAATCAAAATCGGAATATTTTTCCAATCAACTTCAATCTGTTTTGAAAATGTTTGAAGCGGATAAAACACGCCACCTCTTGATAAATCAACACTTCCTGAAGTGTGTGCGAACATTTTATGTTCGGGAATTAATTTGGCTACTTCTTCAATCGCATCATCGCTTACAGCGATGAAATACAAATCCGCTTCTTTTATTAAAACATCACCACGTTTCCAAAGTTGTAAAACGCTGTATCCTGCATTTAACAATGCTTCGGAAAGATGCGTGGCAACATTTCCAGTGCCGAGAATCACAACATTTTGAATAGGATTTAGTGTTTGCATAAATCAATAGAATAATGTAAACCGCAGTTCTGACGGCGTTCTTGGGCAGATTTGATGATGACGTAACTGACTTCAATAATATTTCGAAGTTCGCAAATCGGAACAGAAAGAACAGATTTATCGTAGAGTTCTTCGGTTTCTTTATGAATAAGTCCGAGTCTGTCTAATGCGCGTTGCAAACGCAAATCCGAGCGCACAATGCCTACGTAATTCGACATCAGTGCTTGAACTTCTTTCAAACTTTGTGTGATTAAAATCATCTCTTCGTTGAGCACCATGCCGTCGGCATTCCATTCGGGAATGTTTGTGTTGAGTGAAGTTATTTCAATTTGCTGAATGGCGTGAATGGCTGAACGGTGTGAAAATACGGCTGCTTCAAGCAGTGAATTAGACGCTAAACGATTTGCACCATGCAAACCTGTACACGCACATTCGCCCGAAGCATAAAGATTTTGAATCGAACTTTGACCATGTTCATTTACCGTAATTCCGCCACAACTGTAGTGTGCAGCCGGTACAACCGGAATTAAATCTTTGTGCATATCAATTCCGATACTCAAACATTTGGCGTAAATATTAGGAAAACGGCTTATCAGTGCGTTTTTGTTCAAATGTCGGCAATCCAAAAAAACATGATCATCGCCCGAATGTTTCATCTCGCTATCAATAGCTCTAGCTACGATATCGCGAGGGGCCAGTTCTTTTCGAGCGTCGTATTTGTGCATAAATTCTTCACCTTTCAGATTTCTCAGAATGCCACCAAACCCGCGCACGGCTTCGGAAATCAGAAACGATGGTTTTTCTCCGGGATTGTATAAGGATGTTGGGTGAAACTGAAAAAATTCCATGTTGTTGACTTTCCCTTTAGCGCGAAACACCATGGCTACACCATCTCCCGTTGAAACCATCGGGTTGGTTGTGGTGTTGTAAACATGTCCTGCACCACCAGTTGCGAGCATGGTGATTTTGGCTAAATACGTGTCGATTTCTTGCGTTTCGGAATTCAGCACATACGCGCCATAACAGCAAATATCGGGTCTTCGGCGTGTAACATTTTCGCCCAAATGATGTTGAGTGATAATATCGACAGCAAATTGATTTTCCAAAATTTCGATGTTCGGATGACTTTTGACATTGGCGATTAATGTACGTTCGATTTCGCTACCGGTTTGGTCTTTGTAATGCAAAATGCGATGTTCGGAATGTCCGCCTTCGCGTGCCAAATCAAAGTTTCCACAATGTGTTTTATCAAAACGCGTACCCCAGGCGATGAGTTCTTCGATACGCTCGGTGGATTCGGAAACGGTCAATCGTACGATGGTTTCATCGCAACAGCCATCGCCCGCGGCAATCGTATCACTAATGTGTTTTTCGTAACTATCGGAAGCCACCATCACTGCGGCAATTCCGCCTTGAGCGTGATTGGTGGTATTTTCCTCAACTTTGGCTTTGGTCAAAATACAAACCTTTCCGTAGTTTGCCACTTTCAGAGCAAAACTCAAACCCGCAATTCCCGAGCCAATTACTAAAAAATCGGTGTGTTTAATCATAACAATAGTACAAAGATACGAAAAAAATGTCAGAACCACGATTTTTTTGTTGTCATTTTGAGCAAAGCGAGAAATCCCCTTGCTATGTTCAACTTTTTTCGTATCTTTGCAAAAAATAAAAAATCAAATACTATGGAAAATCTCAACTGGGCTGAACTTCCTTTCGGCTATTTCAAAACAGACTACAACGTTCGTGCTTATTTCAAGAACGGCAAATGGAGCGAACTTGAGGCTTGCACCGATGAAACCATCACGATGCACATGGCTGCAACCTGCTTACACTACGGACAACAGGCTTTCGAAGGTTTAAAAGCCTATCGTGGCGTGGACGGAAAAATCCGCATGTTCCGCATGGAAGAAAACGCCAAACGCTTGGTTTATTCAGCAAACGGCATCAAAATGCAACCCGTTCCCGAAGAATTATTTATCGAAGCTTGTAAAAAAGCGGTAAAACTCAATGAAAAATTTGTTCCTCCGCATGGAACGGGTGCTTCGTTGTACTTACGCCCATTGTTGATTGGTACAGGCGGACAAGTAGGTGTGAAACCTGCCGACGAATACACATTTATCGTATTCGTTTGTCCGGTTGGTCCGTATTTTAAAACAGGTTTCAAACCTGTAAAAATGCAGGTTGTTCGCGATTTCGACCGTGCTGCTCCGCTCGGAACTGGAACTTACAAAGTGGGCGGAAATTATGCTGCGTCGCTTCAAGCCAGCGTTCGTTCGCAAGCCGAAGGTTTTGCTACAGTACTCTTTTTAGATGCAAAAGAGAAAAAATACATCGACGAAGCCGGTCCTGCAAACTTTTTTGCGATCAAAGGCAATGAATACATCACGCCAAAATCGAGTTCGATTTTGCGTTCGATCACCAATATGAGTCTCCGCGAATTAGCAGCGGACATGGGATTGAAAGTTACCGAGCGCTCTATTGCCGCTGAAGAATTGGCCGACTTCGAAGAAGTCGGCGCTTGCGGAACAGCAGCGGTTATTACCCCTATCGGCGAAATCGTTGACCGCGAACTCAAAACAATTTACAAATTCGGCGAAGAAGGCGTTGCAGGAAAAGTTTCTACTCAACTATATGAACGTCTTACCGGCATTCAAAAAGGCGAGGTTGAGGATAAGTTTGGATGGGTTACGTTTGTTGAATAGTGTAAAATCAAATTAATCACAAAAAAGCGGATTTGTAAGTCCGCTTTTTTTACCTTGTTAACAATGTTCACCCACCTCCACGTCCACACCCAATACTCCATCCTCGACGGTCAAGCCGATGTTGCAAAAATTCTCGAACGTGCCAAAGAACTTGGCATGGAAGCGCTTGCTATCACCGACCATGGCTCAATGTTTGGCGTGTTTGACTTTCATTCGCAAGCCAAAAAAATGGGGGTAAAGCCGATTATTGGTTGCGAATTTTATGTGGCAACAGGAAGTCGTTTTGAGAAAAAAAATGCAGAGGAAAGTGGATCGAACCATTTGATTTTACTGGCAAAAAATGCACAAGGTTATCAAAATTTGTGTCGATTATGTTCGTTGGGCTACAAAGAAGGGTTTTATTATCGACCACGTATTGACAAGGAACTTTTGCAGAAATACAGTGAGGGCTTGATTTGTTTGTCGGCTTGTTTGGGCGGGGAAATCCCGAGGTTGTTGAATGCTGATAAACCCGATCGTGCCGAAAAAGCCGTGCAAGAATTTTTGGACATTTTCGGAGAAGATTTTTATTTGGAAATACAAAATCACGGCTGGGACGATCAAAAGCGTGTAAACCCTTTGTTGGTAGAACTTTCCAGAAAATACAACATCAAATTAGTGGCTTCAAATGATGTGCATTTTGTGAATAAAACCGATTTCACGGCACATCAAATTTTAGTGTGTTTGAACACCGGCAAAAAGTTTGGCGAACAAAAACAGATGGTTTATACCGGCGAGGAATTTTTGAAATCGGCAGAAGAAATGGCGGCGCTTTTTCCCGAATATCCCGAAGCCATTGTCAACACTCAAGAAATTGCAACTAAAATCGAATCTTTTGAAATCAAACGCGAAACTATTTTACCTCACTTTCCGTTGCCTGAAAGCTTTAATTCCGAGATGGATTATCTTCGGAAAATCACGCTTGACAATGCAAAAGAACGTTGGGGAGATCCCATTCCCGAAGAGGTTTCGGAACGATTGAATTTTGAGTTGGATAAGGTTGAAAAGATGGGATTTCCTGGTTATTTTTTGATTGTTTGGGATTTCATCAAAAAGGCTCGTGAAATGAGCGTTTTAGTGGGTCCGGGACGAGGTTCGGCAGCAGGTTCGGCGATTGCGTATGCTCTAAAAATCACGAATGTTGACCCGATAAAATACAATTTGCTGTTTGAACGTTTTTTGAATCCCGACCGAATTTCGCTACCCGATATGGATATTGATTTCGATGATGAAGGTCGAGAAAAAGTGATTCAATACGTGGTTGAAAAATACGGAAAAGAGCGTGTAGCGCAGATTGTAACACTTGGCACAATGGCTGCAAAAAACTCGATCAAAGATGTGGCGCGCGTGTTTGATTTGCCGTTGAACGAATCCAACCGACTGACTAATTTAGTTCCCGACAGACCCGGAACTACGCTAAAAGACGCATTTAGGGAAAGCGCCGATTTAACTAAAGAAAAAGACAGTTCAAACGAAATTATTCGCAAAACATTACAGCACGCTGTTGAGTTGGAAGGCAGCATTCGCAACACAGGTGTTCACGCTTGCGGCATGATTATTTCACCCGAAGATTTGATGGATGTTGTTCCCGTGAGTATTGCCAAAGGAACGGATATGCCTGTCGTGCAATACGAAGGAAAAGTCGTTGAAGACGCGGGTTTACTTAAAATGGATTTTTTGGGATTAAGCACGCTAAACATCATCAAAAACACACTCAAAAACATCAAACTTCGACATAATATCGACATTGACATCGAAACCATTCCGCTTGATGATACGCTGACTTACGAATTGTTTTCTAAAGGCGAAACGGCGTCCATATTTCAGTTTGAGTCGGATGGTATGCGAAAGTGGCTAATGGCTCTAAAACCTAATCGTTTCGAGGATTTGATTGCCATGAATGCGCTGTATCGCCCGGGTCCGATGGATTACATTCCTTCCTTCGTTAAACGCAAACACGGACAAGAGGCCATTTCGTACGATTTGCAAGACATGGACGAGTTTTTGGAAGAGACTTACGGCATCACCGTATATCAAGAACAAGTGATGTTGCTTTCGCAAAAATTAGCGAATTTCACCAAAGGCGACGCTGACACTTTACGTAAGGCGATGGGAAAAAAACAGATGGCAGTGTTGGAAAAAATGTCGTCGAAATTCACGGAAGGCTGTAAAGCCAACGGACACGATGAAAAAATTTGTCAGAAAATTTGGAAAGATTGGGAGGCGTTTGCTCACTATGCGTTCAACAAATCCCACTCCACATGTTATGCGTATATTGCCTATCAAACGGCCTATTTAAAAGCGCATTATCCTGCGGAATTTATGGCAGCATCGCTCACCAACGACCTCGCAAACATCAGTAAAATCAGTTTTTTGATGGACGAGTGCAAGCGAATGAAAATTCCGTTGTTGAGTCCCGATGTGAACGAAAGTCAGGCGGATTTCACTGTGAATGCAGCAGGTGCTATTCGTTTCGGATTGGCGGCTATTAAAGGTGTTGGAGGATTTGCCGTAGAATCTTTGATTGAGGAACGAAATGCGAACGGATTATTCACCTCTATTTTTGATTTTGCAAAACGCATCAATTTGCAAAAATTCAACAAGCGATGTTTCGAAGGGCTTGCAAAAGCAGGGGCTTTCGATTGTTTTAAAAATGTTCATCGTGCGCAGTTTTTCTTTCAAAATCCAGATGATACCTTATTTTTAGATAGTTTGGTGAGTTTTGCAAATAAATATCAAACCAATAAAAACTCATCACAAACTTCGCTTTTCGACGATGATGCAGATGGTGTAGAGGTTGCTGATCCGCAAATTCCATACTGCGAGCCTTGGCCTAAAATCGTTGAACTTCAAAACGAAAAAGATGTAACCGGATTTTTCATTTCCGGACACCCTTTGGACGATTATAAATTCGAGCAAAAACATTTTGCAAATTGTACCATTCCAACCTTAAAAGGCGACTTAAAAGCCTTACAAAATAAGGATTTACGCTTTATTGCGATGATTACAAATGCTGAACATTTAATTTCAAAAAAAGGCACAAACTACGGACGGGTAACCTTTCAAGATTTTGAAGATTCGATAGATTTTACGCTGTTTACAGATGATTATAAGAATTTTCGTAATGATTTAATTCCATACTCATTTGTATTTGTTGAAGCCAAAGTGGACAAACGTTTTGTTCGTTACGATGAGCGTCAAAGAGCCGAAGCCGAAGGCAGAACTATCGAAGACACCTTTGAGTTGAAACTCAAAAAAATCAGTTTGCTCGAAAATTTAATGGATAAAAAATCTAAAACGATACAACTGCGTGTGAGTACCGAAGACGTTACCACAGCCTTCACCGATACACTGAAAACTTTGGCAATGCTAAATCCCGGGCAATCCACGTTAGATATTCAAATTTTCGATACCGAGCATCAATGCGAACTTAATATGCCTTCACGCAATCTTAAAGTGCAAGCCAAACCTTTTGTTGACGGAATTTTTGAGAAATGCCCGAGTGTGAGTGTAAAAATTAATTAGAAACAGTCGTCCCTATTTCCTCGCCGGTTACGACTTTTAGCAAATTCCCAACCGTGTTCATGTCGAACACATAAATCGGCAAATTGTTTTCTTTACAAAGTGTGAATGCCGTCAAATCCATTACGGAAAGCCCTTTTTGGTAGGCTTCGTCGAACGTTAGCGTAGCATATTTTGTAGCATTTTTATCTTTTTCGGGATCGGCAGTATAAACGCCATCTACACGTGTACCTTTGAGCAAAATATCGGCTTCAATTTCAACTGCACGCAACGCAGCACCTGTGTCCGTTGTGAAAAACGGATTGCCCGTTCCGCCTGCAATGATCACAACTTTGCCGTTTTGCAAATATTTTTTTGCCCGAGAACGACACATTTTTTTTGCAATCGGATCAACGGAAAGGCCTGACAGCAGTTGCGTAGGAACGCCTTGTTTTTCCAATTCAGCTTGCAGCGCCATACTGTTGATGAGTGTTGCCATCATGCCCATATAATCGCCTTGCACACGATCCATACCTTTTGCTGCGCCTTGCAATCCGCGAAAAATATTTCCACCGCCAATCACAATGCCTACTTGACAACCGATGTTGTGAATGGTCTTAATTTCCGCTGTATATTGCGTCAGCATTTTCGGGTCAAGCCCGTATTCTTGTTCGCCCATCAGCGATTCGCCGCTGAGTTTTAGGAGGATTTTTTTGTATTTCATGATAATTTTTTTGCAAAGATACAAAAAAAATCAAAACCGACCCCTTTTTGCCCAATTCCCTTTTGCACTTTTTGCTCTACCCACTCCATACGCATTCGGCAAATGCTTTACATCTGTTTCGCCGTTGCGAATAACAACAGAAACAATATCAAACCGCGCATCTTTCGGCGATTTAGAATTAAGCATATAAGCATTCGCAGCACGAATGATTTTCTGCTGTTTTTCGTAAGTAACAAAGACTTCGGGCTCGCCGAAAACAACGTGCGTGCGGGTTTTGACTTCTACAAAGACCATATATATGTCGTTGCAAACAATCAAATCGACTTCGTGATGGTGCCAACGCCAATTTTCTTCCACCAACGTGTAGCCGTTTGCCAGCAAGTAGTTTTTGGCGAGCTCTTCGCCTTGTTTTCCCAGATCTAAATTGTGCGACATGGTTCCTGTTGGGGCGCACACACGGGTGCGCCTCAACGATGTTAATTAAAACGGCAAATCATCCGCCGGCGGATCAAACGCCGGTTGTAAATCCGCTGACTCGGAGGCTGAGCTTGTCGAAGTCGGAGCCGCCTGTGGAGCATCACCTTCCGGTCTTTTGCCACCCAACATGGTCATCGTGCTGCCTTCGATTTCGGTTACATACACTTTCCGACCTTCGCTATTATCATACGAACGCGTGCGAATACTGCCCTCCAAATAAATAGTTTGACCTTTTTTCAAATACTGCACTGCAACATCGGCTAATCCTCGATAAAGAACGATGTTGTGCCATTCAGTGCGATCTACACGCGCACCTTCTTTGTTTTTAAACGACTCAGTGGTCGCCAACGAAAACGACACTTTTTTATTGCCGTTTTCAAATGTGAAAACTTCAGGGTCTTTACCTAAGTTTCCAATTAAAATGACTTTGTTAATTCCTGCCATAATTTTAATTTTTTAAGTTTGTAAATGAATTTGACGTTCACTATATATAACGCTCAAAAGTCGATTTTCGTATATTTTTTTTGTTAAAGTTTTTTAACATTTGGGCTCTTTTTTTCAACAGAATTTGTAATAAGTTGATTTTTAATAGCAAAATTGTGAATAGGTTTGGGCGTTGCAAACTCAAAAAATTGCGAAATCGGAACTTTTTGAGCCGACGATTTTAATTTTTCGGGTAATTTTTCTGTTTTCCAAAATGAAATGGTCAATTTTTGATGGGATAATTGGTGTTCACAAATATCCAATAATTTCCAATTTTTGGATATTTTATCGGTTTCCGGAAAATCATACAGCCCTTGCCAAATATCACGATTCATACGTTTTTTAATCCAAATATGATTATCTTCGATGCAAACCAAATAATCTAAACGGCGCGGTTTTACAGCCGTTTTATTCTTTTTCATTGGCAAAATATCTATGACTTTATGCCGAAACGCATAACAATCGGCTTGAAACGGACACGTTTCGCACAACGTACCGCGCGGTTTGCACTGAATAGCGCCAAATTCCATAATGGCCTGATTAAACTCGGCGGGATTTTTTTTATCAATCTGTTTGTTCAAAATCTTCATTAATTCAGCCTTTCCGGCAAGTGTGTCAATAGGCGTAATTACCCCAAACATCCGCGAAATGACACGCGAAACATTTCCGTCCAAAACCGGATAGCACAAATCAAACGCAAACGAGGCAATTGCTGCTGCCGTATAATCCCCAATACCAGGCAAAGCGCGAATTTCATCATAATTATTCGGAAAAATGCCGTTGTAGGTTTCAGTAACAATTTTCGCCGTTTTATGCAAGTTTCGAGCGCGAGAATAATAGCCCAAGCCTTGCCAAACTTTCAATACCTCATCTTCGGGTGCATTCGCCAAATCTTCGATTGTCGGATATTTCGAACTGAAATTCAGATAATACGAAAGTCCCTGAACCACTTGTGTTTGTTGTAAAATAACCTCCGAAAGCCAAATCAAATACGGATCTTTTGTATGTCGCCACGGCAAATCGCGTTTTTTTTGTGAAAACCAGTCAAAAAGTAATTTTTTCATGAAATAGAAGTGTTTAGCAAGATTTTTTTACAAATATTTTGCAAAGTTAAAAAAAAAAGTGTATCTTTGCAATCCCAAATTTGAAATTAACAGTAAAACATTAAAAATAAAATACAATGACAAAAGCAAAACTTGTATCGGAAATTGCAAACCGTACTGGAGTAGAGAAAGTAACGGTATTGAACATCGTTGAAACATTCATGGAAGTTATGAAAGACACCATGTGTAAAGGAGAAAACGTTTATCTTCGCGGATTCGGTAGTTTCATTTTGAAACGTCGTGCAGAAAAAATCGGACGTAACATCACGAAAAACACGTCGATTAGAATTCCTGCTCACTACATCCCTGCATTCAAACCTGCAAAACCATTTTCAACTGAAGTAAAAACCAAAGTAAAAGCGTAAATTATGCCAAGCGGAAAAAAACGTAAACGTCATAAAATGGCTACGCACAAACGAAAAAAACGTTTGCGCAAAAATCGTCATAAAAAGAAATAAATTAGAGTAAGGGCGAGGTTTACCCTCGCCCCCGATTATTAGGGCGAGATCGGAAGAGCACACG
>JAIRRI010000032.1 GCA_031256055.1 Bacteroidales bacterium | reverse complement strand
CTTCCGCCTCGATGATTTTCATTACATGGGCTTCATTGGCAAGGGTGTATCTCTTTATGTTTATTTCGTTTTTCATTTGTTATTTTGTCTCCATTTTCAATTTTCAATCCCCATTTCCTGCGCAATCTCCTCCGCCGATTGCGGTTTCACTTCATCAATTTTTTCGCCCTTGAGTTGAACATCTACACTCACGCTTAAAATGATTCCAACTCCCAAACTCGTGAGCCAAAGCGATGTTCCGCCCATACTCAAAAATGGCAACACTTGTCCCGTTACGGGAAACAAGCCCACCGCCACCGCCATATTCACAAAGGCTTGCGTCACTAAGAGAAACGCAATGCCGAACACCAAATAACTGCCAAACGTTCCTTCGCACTTTCGTGAAATGGAAATCGCTCGAAACATCAACATCAAATACAACATCAAAATTCCCAAACCGCCGATAAATCCATACTCTTCGATGATGATGGCGTAAATAAAATCGGAATACGGATGTGGCAAAAGGTTGCGTTGCGTACTGTTTCCGGGCATTTTACCGAATAGTCCACCACTTGCAATAGCAATTTTGGCTTGCTCGGCTTGGAAATTTTCTTTGCTTTCATCGGGGTTCGAAAATCGGTCAATTCGGGCTGCCCACGTGCCCATCCGTCCCATTTCGTTCAAGCGATCTTGCGGAATTAATTTCATCAAAACAAACATCAAAACCAACGCTGTCAAGCAAACCGCAAGTGTGCTGAACACGTACCGCAAATTGATTTGTCCGATAAACATCATCACCATTGCCGTGAGAAAAACGAGTGCCGATGTGGAAAAATTCGCAGGGAAAATCAATCCGCAAACGATTAACGTTGCAATCATGATGTGCAAAAATGGTCCGCGTTCTTTGATTCGATCTTTCTCTTTCGCCAGTATTCGTGCGATGTACATCACGAGTGCCAACTTCGCCAAATCCGATGGTTGAAACGACAAATTGATAACGGGAAGTTGAATCCAACGTCCTGCTTCATTCACTTGTCCTGCAAAAAAAAGCGCATAAATCAACGTCGGAATCGCAATTAGGAGTAGCAGTTGCGAAATTCTGGAATAGTATTTGTATGGAATACTATGAGCCACATACATAATTCCTAATCCAAAACACAACAGCAGAAAATGCTTGAGTACGTAGTATTCCGTGTTGCCTTGCTGTTCTTTGTAAGCCAAAGTGCCTGTCGAACTGTAAATCGCCAATAGCGAAAACACCGACAAAATGAGTACGATGACCCAAATGCCTTTATCGCCGCGTAAGTATGTCCAAAGATTTTTTTTCATGATGTTTGGTACGAATTTTTTGTGCTTTTACATTATTTGCCAGCAGTTAATGGTTAATGATTAGTGGTTAATGGTTAATAAATTTTTATCATTTATCATTAACCATTAATCATTATAATTCGTTCACTGCTCTCTTAAATTGGTCGCCTCTATCCTCAAAATCCTCGAACATTCCGAAACTCGGTGCAGCGGGCGAAAACAGCACGGTATCGCCTGTTTCAGCCAATCGATACGCTGTTGATACGGCGTCTTTCGCTGTTTCGGTTTGCACGATTATAGAAACGATATCGCCAAATTCTTTGCAAATCTTGGTGTTGTTGTCGCCAAGGCAGACAATGGCTTTGACGTGTTTTTCAACTAATGACCTTAAAGACTTGTAGCCATTTTTCGGGTCTTGTCCGTTGACAATCCACACCAAAGGTTTGGTCATTTTTTCGAATGCATACCAAGTTGCATTCACGTTGGTGGCTTTGGAATCGTTAATAAATTCAATGCCTCTCACGCTTGCCACGTATTCCATTCGGTGGCATTCGTTGCGAAATCCGCCGAAACTTTCCAAAAGACTTTTTTTGCGAAGTTCGTAGATACGTTGTGCAACGGAGGCTGCCATGGTTTCGTGTTGCGTGCAGATACTTTGTTGGGCTAAGGTTTCGAAGTTCATATTTTTGTAGTTTTATAGTTTATAGTTTGATAGTTTTTTTTAGTTCGATAGTTTAACGTAATTTAAGTGTTACAACAGAAAGAATCGCCAGCAAAATCCCAATAATAAAAAACCGCATCACAATCTTGGGCTCGGCATAGCCTTTCACTTGATAATGGTGGTGCAAGGGCGACATCTTGAAAATCCGCCTGCCTTTGCCAAATTTCTTTTTCGTGTATTTGAAGTAAGAAACTTGCAACATCACGGACAAACTTTCCATAAAGAAAATTCCGCAGAGCACGGGCAATAACAATTCTTTTCGAATCAGAATTGCAAAAACCGCGATAATTCCGCCGATGGTCAAACTTCCCGTATCGCCCATAAACACTTGGGCAGGATAGGTGTTGTACCACAAAAATCCAATCGTTGCACCCACAAACGCAGCGATGAAAACAACCAATTCGCCTACGTTTGGCAGATACATAATGTTGAGATAATTTGCAAAAATAATATTACCCGAAACCCACGCCAAAATCGCGAGTGTTGCACCGATAATCGCCGATGTTCCCGTTGCTAAACCATCAATTCCATCGGTGAGATTTGCAGCATTCGAAACGGCTGTGATGATAAAAATTACAGCGAGTACAAAAATAATCCACGTGTATTTTGAAGCTCCTTCGCCCATCCAGCCAATCAACCATGCGTAATCAAATTCGTTTTGTTTTACAAACGGAATTGTTGAACGCGTGGATTTTTCAACATTTTGATGGAAAATTTCAGTTGCCGTAAAAAATTCGTCTTGATCCAACATGTTGTGTTCTTGAATATGGGTTTGCACAACTTTTTGTTCGGAAACTACAATCGCAGGGTGAAAAAACATCGTTAATCCAATAATTACACCCAATCCCACTTGTCCGATGATTTTGAATTTGCCTTGAAGTCCTTGTTTATTTTTTTTGAAAACTTTGATATAATCGTCCAAAAAACCTATAAAACCTAACCAAACGGTTGTAATCAACATCAAAATAATGTAAATATTATTCAATTTTGCAAACAATAACGTTGGAATTAAAATCGCTGCAATGATAATCAAACCGCCCATTGTAGGCGTTCCTTTTTTCTGCATTTGCCCTTCTAATCCCAAATCACGGATGGTTTCGCCAACCTGTTTTTTACGTAAAAATTCGATGAGTGTTTTTCCGTAAACAATCGTAATCCACAACGATAACAACGCTGCCATTGCCGCGCGAAATGAGAGGTATTGGAATACGCCTGCACCGGGGAGGTTGAAGGTTTCGTGTAGATAATTGAACAAATAATATAACATAGGTTTGTGTTTTTTAGTGATTAGTGGTTAATGATAAATGGTTAATGGGGTTTTATCATTAACCATTTATCATTAATCATTATCAAGTATCGTCATTAATATTTCTTTATCGTCAAAAGCGTATTTAATTCCATTAATTTCCTGATATTTCTCATGCCCTTTTCCTGCAACCAAAATAATGTCGCCCGAACGTGCCAACATACACGCTGTTTTGATGGCTTCCTCACGATTGCAAATCGTCAAAACCTTTGACTTACCTTGCAGTTCAACGCCTGCATTCATTTCATCGAGAATGGTTTGCGGATTTTCGGTGCGAGGATTATCGGACGTCAAAATCACTTTATCACTCATTTTGCAAGCGATTTTCGCCATAATCGGGCGTTTGCTGTGATCTCTATCGCCACCGCAACCAACAACGGTAATCAACGTTTCATTTCCGTTTCGAACATTGTTAATTGTTGAAAGTACGTTTTCCAAAGCATCGGGCGTGTGGGCGTAATCAATAATTCCAACGATTTCGTTTTTGGATTTTATCGTATCAAAACGACCCTCAGCAGTTTGCAAATTGCTCATAATTGCCAACACATTTTGACTGTCCTCGCCCAACAAAATCGCCGTTGCATAAATCGCCAAAAAATTGTAAGCGTTGAATGTACCGACTAATCTGCAATACACGTCGGATTGATTGATGAGCAAATGTAAACCTGTAAATGAATTTTCAATGATTTTGCAACGAAAATCCGCCATAGATTTGAGCGCGTAAGTATATTTTTTTGCAACGGTATTTTGTAGCATAACTTCGCCGTTTCTATCGTCAATATTGGTCAAAGCGAAGGCTGTTTTCGGAAGGTCATCAAAAAATGTTTTTTTGGCTTTCAGATACGCATCGAATGTTTTGTGATAATCCAAATGATCGTGCGTGATGTTGCTAAAAATCGCACCAGTAAAGCGAATTCCTGCAATGCGATGTTGAACAATCGCGTGCGAACTCACTTCCATAAAAGCGTGCGTGCAGCCTTCATCAACCATGTCCGATAAAATTTTATTCAATTGGATTGCATCGGGAGTTGTATGTGTAGCAGGCAAAACACGGTCGTCAATTTTATTTTCAATCGTTGATAATAAACCAACTTTGTAGCCCAATTTCATAAATAATTGGTGCAACAATGTAACGGTTGTTGTTTTACCATTCGTTCCTGTAATGCCCACCAATTTTAACTTTTCAGAAGGATTTCCATAAAAATTCGCAGCACAAATTCCCAACGCATAACTCGACGATTTTACTTGAATATACGTTACATCTTTTGATAATTTCTTTGGTAAGACTTCGCAAACTACAGCAACAGCGCCCTTTTCAACAACACTTTCAATAAACGAATGTCCATCAACAACAGTGCCACTTATCGCGAAAAAACAACTTCCCGATTGAACGCCTCTCGAATCAAAACACAATTCGGAAATCACAATATCAGTCGTTCCGATGATGGTTTCAACGGTTAAATTTTCGATGATATACGTCAGTTTTTTCATGATAGTCGCAACCAAATTTGTTGTCCTAAAATTATTGCTGTTCCTGCATCTATCGACTGTTCTCTCACAATTCCACGCCCGTTGAGCATCACTTTATAACCCAAACTTTCAAGCACATATACGGCATCACGAGCCGTCATTCCTCTCACGCTTGGAATTTGTTTTGACGAACGAGCCGAACTTTTCATTTCGTCTAATTTATCAGTATTTGCAACCAATTTCAACGGTTGAAAATCTTCCAAATCGGGCAATTCCATTTCCATATTCAAATGCGTTGCATACACTTTATCGGCAATTTCTTTAAACACAGGAGCAGCGATTTCTCCGCCATGAACGCGAATTCCCGAAGGATTGCTCACAATAACCAAACACGTATATTTCGGATTATCCGCAGGAAAATAACCAATGAACGACGCACGATGACGCGTTCGTTCCACACCTCTTTCGTTATAATTAATTTGTGCAGTGCCTGTTTTTCCGGCGATTTTGTAAGGCGATTTTGCCAATGATTTTGCTGTTCCGTTTTGCACAACACCTTCCAAACAACCCTTCACTTTTTTGATTGTTTTTTCAGAAGCAATTCGCGATTCCAAAACAGTCGGTTCAAATCGTTTCACAATTTGTCCTCCACTCCGAATTTCCTCAACAAACATCGGTTTCATCAGTCTGCCGTTATTTGCAACAGCATTGTAAAACGAGAGTTGTTGCAACGGTGTGAGTTGAACTTCGTAGCCCATAGATGTCCATTCCAACGAACCTACCCACCACGTGTCGTCTTTCTTTTTTTCATCCATCGTTTTAATGACAGGATTTCGTTCACCCGCAATTTCCAAGCCTAACGGACGGTTCAAACGCATTTTGTGAAAATAATCCGTGAACTTTTTCTCATTTTTTGAAAAACTTTGACGTGCCGCATAAGCCAATCCAACATTTGACGACAATTCAAACGCATGTTTCAACGAAATTTCACCATAACCCTCCTCTCTTGTATCCCTCAATCGGCGGTTTCCAACCTGCATTTTTCCTGTCGGAACAAGCGATCCCGTGTCTAATTTACCTTCTTCCAAAATGGCGATTAAACTTGCTAATTTGAATGTTGAACCGGGCTCTACAGATTCGTTAACGGCAAAATTTTCAACTTCGTGATACGTGCCATCTTTTTCGTTAAATTTCAGGTTAACAATCGCACGAATTTTTCCTGTCGAAACTTCCATCAAAATCGCCGTACCATGGCTGGCATTGGCCCTTTGCAAATTTCTCCTCAACGCGTCGTGAGCAACATCTTGAACACGCATGTCAATTGTCGTAACAATATCTTTCCCGTTTTCAGGTTCTTGTTGATTATTGAATACAGGACGCCACACGCCGTTCGCCACTTTTCGTTCAACACGTTTGCCACTATGACCTTTCAAAACATCATTGTAAGCACCTTCCAAACCCACGCCAACACCGCTTTCCACGTTGTAATATCCAATTGTTCGTTCGGCTAATTGGTTGTGCATACGAATGCGTCGATTGGTTTCCTCAACAACCAAACCGCCTCTGTTTTTGCCTTTATTCAAAATTGGAAACATCTGCAAACGCTTCAATTCGGCATATCTGATATTTCGTGCAATCAAAAAATCTCGTGCACCGCGTCCGCGAGAAATTTTGGTGTCTTGATTAACACCTAAATCTTTAGAACGTGCTTCTGTCAACAATTTTTGCCATTCATTCGATGATTTTTTCGGAAATAGTTTCGTCAAACTATCCGACAAAGCGCGGACATAAAGATTAAACGTATCTTGTGGAACAACCGAATGGTGCAAATCCATGCGAACCGTGAAAATCGGCATCGTCATCACCAAAATACTTCCATCAGAGGAATAGATATTTCCGCGTTTGGCTTCTACATCAACGTTGCGTGTGGTTTGATTTTCCGTTCGTCCTCGCCATTTATCGCCTTCAAAAAAAATCAAAACTGCTGTGCGAACCACAATTGCCAGCGCCACCAACAAGATACCAATATATACCAAGTTTATGCGCCATTTTATGTTTTTTTTGAACTCTTCCATAGGGTTGCTTAATTATTGATTTGTTTATTTAATGGTTATTTGTTGTTATTCAT
>JAIRRI010000010.1 GCA_031256055.1 Bacteroidales bacterium | reverse complement strand
GCCCCGGACGCGTGATTCTGTATTTGGATATTTTCATCATTGGGTCGGGATTTATTGTGTTTCATTTCTTTTTGGACAAAACCGTGCTGGAAGCGTTTCGTATTTTAGTATATGGCTTTGTTTCCGTTTTTGTTGCGTCTTACACAATAGATTTGATGGTATTGGGAGAGCAACAATCTGTGCAAATGTTCATTTTTTCGAAAAAACACGGCGAAATTGCGGATGAAATCGGCACAAATTTACATCGTGGTGTTACGCTAATTCATGGCAAAGGCTGGTACACAAAAGAAGAAACCGAAATTTTGATGGTTGTTGCACGAAAAAACGAAATCCGAGATGTTCTTCAAATTGTTAAGCGTGTCGATCCGCACGCATTTACGAGTATCGGCATGGTAAGCGGCGTTTATGGAAAAGGATTTTCACAAATCAAAAACTAATGTCGAAAAAAATTTTAAAAGATTACGCGTTTATCATTCTTGGAGCCTTTATCGTGGCTTCAGGTTATGTGTTTTTTATTACGCCGTATAAAATTATTCCGGGCGGTGTTTACGGAATTTCGATAGTGATACACTATCTTACAGCAGGCATGTTTACAGGGTTTCCGGAAGGTTTGCCGATTGGAATGACGGCACTTTGTTTCAACATTCCGCTGATGTTTGCAGCCTACAAATTGTTAGGTGCAGGCTCTCTCCCGAAAACCATCACAACATTTGTAGCGACAGCAGTTTTCGTAGATTTACTCACCATGTTTTACGGTTTTGAACAAGTGGTATTGGGTGATTCGTTGTTGGCTTCGATTTATGGTGGTGTGCTGATTGGTCTTGGTGTTGCTATGATTTTTAAAGCGAAAGCGACGAGTGCGGGCACTGATGTTGTATCGAAAATTATCACCAAATATTTCCGAATACCTGTTGGAATTAGCATTATCATTGTAGATTCGATAGTGGTGTTGATCGGTTTGATTGCGTTTGGCGATTGGGCAGTTCCTCTTTATTCGTGGATTACGATTTTTGTGTATGGCAAAGTTGTAGACATCTTGCAGGAAGGGCTTTCTACCGATCGCGCCGTGTTTATCATTACGCCGAAAAGTAAGGAAATGGGCGACATGATTAATCACAAACTCAAACGTGGCGGCACGTATTTTCACGGCAAAGGCATGTATAAAGGCGAAGAGCGTGAAATCGTTTACACCGTTGTGAACTCACGCCAAATTCCCAAATTAAGAGAACATATTTACGAGATTGATCCAACTGCATTTATCACCATTTTGCCTGCCAATGAAATTTTAGGACAAGGCTTTAAAGCGTTGAATGAACGAATTGAGGAATAAATCACACTGAAAAATAGGTCGCCTGTGGATTTGCAAAAATCAATCCGCAAACGCTTGAAACGGGCTTCATCATAAAGGTTTCCGTTAATTGAATGCCTGTGATTGGTTCTGCTAAAATCAAATCAAAAAGTGTTTTTTTCTGTGAATGATCGGGATAGGATGGATAGCCGACAGCAACTCGAATACCTTGATATTTGTGACTAAACAAGTCGCTGATAGATAATTTTTCATCTTTGGCAAATCCCCAAAATTCTTTACGAATGCGTTCATGCAAGTGTTCGGCAAAGGCTTCTGCTAAACGGTCTGCCAAAGTCTGTACCAATAGCGCGGAATAGTTGTCGCCAACGGCTTCGAATTTTTTCACTAATTCGTCAACACCAAATCCTGTTGTGCACGCAAACGCGCAGATATAGTCAGTTTTTCCGGATTTTTTATTTGCAATGAAATCGGATAAGCATAAATTTTCGTTGGAATTTGCGTCTAAATTTCGTTGGAATGGAAGTGTTGCAATCACGCGTTTTTCAATGCCAGCGCGGACGTGAACGTCCGCGCCAACATCCAAGTCATCTACAACAAAAACGGTTTCATCTTCAGAATAACATTCGAAAATTCCGTAGGCAGCATGTGCATAAAAATGGTTTTCCACCAATTGGTTCAACAAAACGATTGCATCATTGTACAATTTTTGCCCTTCATTGCTAAGATTTTCGATTGTTTCACCTTTCAGTCCCCAAGCGTGAAAAAAGTATCGCCAATCAATGTAAGGTGCTAATTTTTCCAACGAATAATTTTGTAAATCTTGTGGTCCGAGTTGATTGGGTTTGATGATGATTTCTTCACTCCAATCAATTATTCGACGGTTCTTTCGTGCTTCTTCAAGTGTTAAAAGTTGTTTGTTCTCGCGTGTTTTTTCGTAAGTAGTTTTGAGATTTTCGTAGCGTTCTTGTGTGCGTTCGACAAACATTGGTTTCAACGTTTCGGACGTCAGTTCACGAATGATTTGTGCACCGTGTGATGCGTCTTTGGCGTGATACACGCCGCCGTCGTAGAGCAGGTTCAAATAGACTGCTGTGTGTAATTCGCTTGTCGATGCACCACCCACAACTAACGGAATTTGGAGTTTTCTTTCTTGTAAAGCCTTGGCAACACTTGCCATTTCGTCCAATGATGGCGTGATTAATCCGCTTAATCCGATTAAATCTACATTGTGTTCAATTGCAGCATTCACAATATCTTCACAAGGTATCATAACACCCAAATCCATAATTTCATAGCCGTTGCAAGCCAAAACAACCCCTGCGATATTTTTACCAATATCGTGCACATCGCCTTTCACAGTGGCTAGTAAGATTTTTCCGACGGGTTTGGAATTTCCTTTTTGCGCTTCGATATATGGCGTGAGAGTGGCAACCGCTTTTTTCATCACACGCGCCGATTTCACGATTTGCGGTAGGAATAATTTACCTGCACCGAATTGTTCGCCAACATCACTCATCGCTGTCATCAAAGGACCTTCGATGATTTCAACCGGATTTGAAAAATTCGGCAAAACTTGCATCATATCTTCTTCGATGAAATCGGAAATACCATTTTTCAACGCATATTGCAAGCGTTCGATCGGTGGATGTTTTCGCCATTCATTGGCACGGACGAGGACGTCCGCGCCAGCGGTTTGCTGATTTTTCAAACGTTCTGCAAAGGTCAACAAGCGGTCGGTAGCGTCAGGCCTGCGATTTAGAACAAGGTCTTCCACTGCCTCACGTAAATCTTGCGGAATGGATTCGTAAGGTTGAATTTTTCCCGCATGAACAATCGCCATGTCTAAGCCTGCTTGAATAGCATGATACAAAAACACCGAATGCATAGCCGAACGCAACGCTTCATTCCCACGAAACGCAAACGACAGATTGCTGACACCTCCGCTAACCTTAGCATTCGGAAGATTTTGTTTGATCCAACGACACGCTTCGATAAAATTCACAGCATAATTATCATGGTCGGAAATACCTGTTCCGATTGACAAAATATTCAAATCAAAAACGATGTCTTCGGTGGGAAATCCGGCGTTTTTCAAAAGGTCATAAGCGCGTTCGGCAATTTGAATTTTTTGGTCGTAAGTAACGGCTTGACCTTGTTCGTCGAACAACATCACAACTACTGCTGCACCCAATTTTCGTACGGTTTTAGCGCGTTGCAAAAAGATGTCTTCGCCTTCTTTGAGCGAAATTGAATTAACAATAGATTTGCCTTGCACACATTTCAAACCCGCTTCCAAAACCTCAAATTTCGAACTATCAATCATGATTGGCACGCGTGCAATATCGGTTTCAGATGCCAATAAATTCAAAAATGTGCACATTTCGTGTTTGGCATCCAACATAGCGTCATCCATACATATATCAATGATTTGCGAGCCGTTGTTAATTTGTGTGCGTGCGATGGTCAATGCTTCTTCGTAATTCTTTTCGCTGATTAAACGTGCAAATTTGCGTGAACCGGCAACATTGGTTTGTTCGCCTACGTTTACAAAGTTTGTTTCTTTGGAAATAACTAAAGGTTCTAAACCGGTTAATATTGTAGGGCGTTCGGTGGCTTCGACTTCGCTCAGCCACCGGTCGTTGAGCGGAGTCGAAACGACCGACGACGGAATTTTTCGCGGTTCATATTTCCCAATAATTTCCGCATATTTCGCAATATGTTCGGGCGTTGTTCCACAACAACCGCCGATGATATTCACCAATTTATTTTGCAAAATTGCTTCCACGTGAATCGCCATGGTTTCAGGCGTTTCATCATATTCGCCCAATTGGTTTGGCATTCCCGCATTGGGATAAACAGAGGTATAAAATGGTGAAATTTTACTCAATTCCTCTAAATGCGGACGAATTTGTTTCGCTCCAAACGAGCAATTCAAGCCTATACTCAACAACGGCATGTGCGACAACGATTCAACAAATGCCGGAATGGTTTGTCCGGAAAGATTTCGTCCGCTTTTTTCCAACGTTACGGAAACCATGACAGGTAAGGTTTTTTCCAGTTTTTCAAACGTATTTTGAATCGCAAACAACGCTGCTTTCGCATTCAATGTATCGAAAACCGTTTCAACCAAAAGCACATCAACACCGCCAATAATAAGCGCTTTGGCTTGTTCGGCGTAAGCGTCAGCCATTTCATCAAACGTAATGGCACGAAATCCTGGGTCTTCAACTTTTGGAGAAAGCGAAAGCGAACGATTGGTCGGTCCGATAGAACCTGCGACAAATCTTGGTTTTTGAGGATTTTTCGCTGTAAATTTATCTGCGCAACGGCGTGCTAATTTCGCAGCTTCCACATTCAAGTCATACGCTAAATGTTGCAGGTCGTAATCCGCCAAACTCACGGTTGTCGCATTAAACGTGTTGCTTGAGATAATATCTGTGCCGACTTCCAAATATTGCTCGTGAAGCTCCGCAATGATTTCGGGTTTCGTCAGCACAAGCAGATCATTGCACCCTTTCAAATTGCTTTTGCTATCGGCAAAACGCTTGCCACGATAATCCGCTTCGGTCAGTTTATACTTTTGTATCATCGTGCCCATCGCGCCATCTAAAACGAGCACACGATGTTCGAGTTGTGAAAATATGGACATACTATTTTTTTACAAAGTTACAAAAAAAAAATGACATGAAGTTTCATTCGAGTTGTTTTACACTAGCACCCTATTTCCAACTGATTTTTTACCAATTCAAAATATCGTCCTTTGAGCTAGTGAGTTGGGAAGTCCACCTTTGGTTCATTAAGAATTTTTGACTCTGATGTTTTGTCAATTTATTTTTTATTTGTATCTTTGCAAAAACTTTTTTTCAAAAAAATACATTATCTATGAGAACAATTTTTACTTTTTGCTTGCTATTTTTTTCATTTTCTTTTCTGACTGCCCAAACCTCTTTCGAGTATGAT
>JAIRRI010000003.1 GCA_031256055.1 Bacteroidales bacterium | reverse complement strand
GGAGTACTTACATATTCCATACCCAATGCAAACGTAAATCTTGCAGGCGAAAAAAATCTTGAAATAAAATCCTTCTTGTCTGCAGTGGCAGACTCATAGCTTTTAGTTAATTGCGTGTTAAATTGAAAAAGGGCACTGTAATTCCAAAAAGAAGAAGCTCTAAATCCATACTGAGATTCAAGAGCAAATCTATCTTGCGTTTTGAACATTGGATCTGACCCTTGTTTTTGCATACCGTATCTCCAATCCAATTCGTTTCTCCACGACGAAAGTCCGCGTGTATAATTTGCAAAAGACTGATTTCTAAGAAATAGTGAATACGAGTTTGCATTTCCGTCTGCCCAATAGGTTCGAAAGAGTGCAGTCACTGCCGCTTCGTTTTGCGATCCGAGTTTCCAATATCTGAGAGGTTTTGAAATCAAATAATTTGTATCAATTACTTCCGTTGTTTCCGTTGTATGCAAGGTATCGTGAGTCAAAATAGTAACCTTATTAATTCCGGCTTGGGGATCCAAGCTTACAATACTATCTATACTATGCTCAATATAAGTAGTCGTTTGAATAGTCTGTTGTGTGCGACTGATTTTCATACCAATCGTGTCTGTTTGTGTGGGTCTTGCGAATGCTAGTGTTGATAAACACAAAAAAACACCGAATAGTAAAGTTGTAATTTTTTTCATAAGTGTATTTTTTATAAATTAGTAATTTTTAAGTCTGAGGATATTGGAAAATGGTCGGAATATTTGACTCGAACGGTGGTGAAATTTTCACAATTAAATCCTTCGGAAAAGAAAATATAGTCAATCCGAAACGACGGATACACGCCACCATACGATGTCCCAAGCCCAAATCCGCGCTTGCGAAAACTATCGTTCATGTTTTTGAAAATTTGACGATAACTATACGATACAGGAATGTCGTTCATATCTCCGCACGCAATAGTTTGATACGGTGAATCGGCAATTAATTGTGCTAAAATTTTCGCTTGTTCAGCACGTTTGGCATAAGCAACATTCATTTTTTTTAATAAATTTCCGACACCTTTTTTCAGCTCGGAAACTTCTGTTGGCGTGCTAACCAACTCTTGATAAAATAGATCATCGTCTTTGTGAAATCCGATGGATTCCAAATGAAAATTAAACACACGGATTGTGTCGCCATAAGCCAAAACATCAGCAAAAACAATCATATTATTTGAATTCTCAAATCGAATTAAACTATCGCGAAGGATTGGAAATTTACTGTATATTTTATTTCCGAAAGCCACGGTATTGCCGCGACGCGATATTGAAGAATATTTCAAATCGACATGTTGTGTCAAAAAACGAGTAATCGAAGGTTCTTTCAAACTCTCTCGAAACTCTTGAAAACAAACAATATCAGGAGTTTCTTGCTTTAAAAAATTTAATATGTCTTGTTGAGTTTGCCCTTTTTGAGAACTGATGTTGCCGTGATGATCGAACAGGTTTACGTTATATGAAAGTACTCTTATTTTTTTTTCATTTATATCAAATTCGGCACTGTTGAATTGTGCCATAGCTTGAATATTCGACCAATTCAGTCCAATTGCAAATAGCGAAAGAATAGCTGTTTTTTTTAGATTGAATATTAAAAAAACAGCAAGTAAGATATTAATCCCAAGCAAAAAAGGAAACCCCAATCCAAAATAGGCAAACCAAACGAATTTTTCAGGATTCACAAACGTTGCAACTTTCGAAAATATCAACAAAACAGCGAAAAAAATCGCTAAACTGTTGATAAAAATCCAACTCAAACTCGTTTTATTTTTCGAATTTCTAAATAGCATAGTTGCAAAGTTACAAAAAAAATCGTAATTTTGCAACTTAATGGGCAAACGAACCAACGATATAAAAATTAAAAACAAGCGTGCTGAATTCGAATATTTCTTTCTGGAAAAATTCACGGCAGGTCTTGTGTTACGCGGAACAGAGATAAAATCCATTCGCGATGGAAAGGCAAATATTACTGATGCGTATTGCGCGTTTTTCAACAACGAATTGTTTGTAAAAAACATGCATATTGCTGAATATCGCTTCGGAACGTATCTCAACCATCAGCCTAAAGCCGATCGAAAACTTCTGCTCACCAAAAAAGAACTTCGCAAACTCGAACTTCGCAGTAAAGACAAGGGTTTGACAATTATTCCATCACTTTTGTATATCGACGAACGCGGCTATGCCAAGCTAAATATCGCCTTAGCTAAAGGTAAAAAAGCCTACGACAAACGCGAAACTATCAAGGAAAAAGACCTTCGTCGTGAAATGAGTCGCAAAGATAGCGATTAGATAATATTCACCTCCGGCGTCAATTCCATGTCAAACTTGGATTTCACAGAATCTATAATTCTTTGTGCAAGGTTTAAAATTTCTCCACCGGTTGCATTTCCATAATTCACGAGCACTAAAGCCTGTTGTGCGTGAACACCCGCATCGCCTTCTCGAAATCCTTTCCAACCAGATTGTTCGATGAGCCAACCTGCTGCTAATTTTACACCAAAAGCTGTGGGATAAGCTACAATATTCGGATATTGCATTTTTAACGACTGAAAAACTTCATCAGAAACAGTTGGATTTTTAAAAAAACTGCCTGCGCTTCCTATTTGGGAAGGGTCGGGGAGTTTAGATTTGCGAATATTTGTGATGGCTGTGGCAATTGCTTTCGAGGATAATTCGGAAACAATTAAGCGCTTCAACTCATCATTTACAGTAGCATAATCTGTGTTGAATTTTGGAATTTTTGATAGTCGAAATATTACCGAGAAAATCACGTATTTTCCTTTGTATTCGTGCTTAAACACGCTTTCGCGATAATCAAATTTACAGTCTGAATTTTGAAAAATTTCAATGGTTTGAGTTTCAAGATTAAATGCTTCCAACGAATCCAATACATCTTTGATTTCAACACCATAAGCCCCGATATTTTGAATTGGCGAAGCGCCTACACTGCTTGGAATATAAGCCAAATTTTCCAATCCATTCCAGTTTTTTTCGCAGCAATACATCACAAAATTAGGCCACACTTCGCCCGAATAGGCTTTTATAAAAATTTCATCATCCGTTTCGCGAACAACTTCTATTCCTTTAAAAACAGGTTTTATCACCAATCCATCAAAATTTTTCGTAAATAAAATATTTGCACCTTCGCCTAAAATTAAATGAGAATTATTGTGAAAAATTTCGGACGAAACAAGCGTTTGCAAATCTTCGATTGTTTCGACTTCGCAGAAATAACGAGCCTTTACATCAATCCCAAACGTATTGAGTTTTTTTAACGATATGCTTTCTTTAATTCTCAATTCTCCATTCTCAATTTTCAATTCTATCTATCGAATACACAATACCTTCAAGCTGCATCAACAAATCGCGTTTGCCTTTTTTTGGTGAATACAAAAAGGCATCAATCATCACCATTTGATTTTTTTCTTCATCTAAAAACACGTAATTGATGAATGGACCACCCATGAAATCGCCTACCAATTTCCATAATCCGCGAGTTTCGATAGCATACCGACCATTGAGGTTAACTTCTGTACTTATTGGTGGTACTAGGGTTTCCGTAGTCATGTACGAACCTTCGAGAGGTCCAAAAATGTGTTTTCTCGCAATTTCATTACGCACGCGAAGGATATCGCTTTGCTTGAAACTGTTGGCTGTGTACGGATACGTGTGAACTATCAAATTTTGTCCATAGTCTTTGGTTTCTTTGTTAATCGAAACAAAATTTGCTGTAGAGGTGAGAATTCTAAACCCTTCAGGAGCAACGAGCCTAAAGCCAAACGTTTTCAGTAAACGCTCTGAGATAGCAACATTTTCGGTAGTCCTGAACGTTCGGATAATGCGAGCACGTTCTCTATTGTAAAACGCTTGCATCATTAAATTGCGTTTTTCTTGGAACAAGGTAAAAAATGCTTCTCTGTTTGGTACGTCGAATTGAAATACAACTTGATTTGTCGCCCAAACATCTTGTCTGACTGAGAATTTAGGCGATTTGTCAGGCGTAAACACAATCAAAATTATATTTCGCATCCGTTTAAACATATCGCTATTTTCAAACGTGTTTAATGGTACATTTGCCAGCGAAAACAGCGGTTCGGCTTGATTTAACGCAAGATTCGGTTGCATGAAAAATGCGCGCAACGTATCGCCGACAGCAGATGTAAAGTCGTTTTTATCACAAACGATCAAGACTTCGAGGGTTTTGCCACTTGAATACGGTTTGGTCGGACGTTCATGCGTACATGCACTCAACGAAAATGCAAGGATCAAAGTAAAAAATAACGCTCTCATAACTTTTTTCTGCAAAGATACGAAAAAAAATCGTATCTTTGCAAAAAAACAACCATGTATAAAGTTACTTTACAACACGACTATTAAAATCAAATGACCATAACAGACTGCTTCTATCTCGGCAATATCACCAAACCTTTTGGCTACAAAGGCGAAATGGATGTTTTTTTAGACGTTGATGAGCCAAAAAACTATGCAACTTTAGACGCGGTTTTTGTAGAATTGAAAGGTCAACTCATCCCGTATTTCATCGAAAATATTCGACTGAAAAATAATCATGCTGTTGTGAAATTTCAAGATGTGCATACCAACAATGTGCATGCGTTGATTGGCGCGAAGTTGTATTTGCCATTGGCAGCACTTCCAAAGTTGGAAGGCAATAAGTTTTATTTTCACGAAGTCATCGGTTTTACGATGAAAGATATTAATTATGGCGAAGTCGGAATACTTGAAAACATTATGGATAACGGACCTCAGCCAATTTTTCAAATCAAACATCCATCGGGGAAAGAAATTTTAATCCCGATTTTAGATGAATTTATTGCAGAAGTTAATCGCGAAAACCGCAGTATTACTACGCAAGCGCCCGAAGGGCTGATTGATTTTTATTTGCCGTGATTGAGGAACAAAAAATCTTTGGTTAACTCTAAATATTCGTCCGAATAATTGCCTGATTTATGTAGAAAAAATGATTTTTCTACCAATACTTTTTCCTCAAACCCACATTCTAAAATCACACGTTTGGAATTTTCTCTATCAACGCCAAACACCTGAAGAATCTGATGAATTTTCAATTTGGATTGCGAAATACGTTTCTGAAATTTTGCATATTCCGATGTCGGAATAATGAGAAAGAGTTTGCCTTGCAATGCCAATAATTTTTCACCGCACAAAATCAAATCATCGTAAGTCAAAGTTGTAGTGTGTCGTGCATTTGTTCGGTCTGTATCAGGCGATTGTAGCGACTTTGAAAAAAATGGTGGATTACTCACAATTGCATCGAATTTATCACAAAAATTAACAGAAAAATCCTGCAAAGATTTATTTTCGGCGTTCAATCTATCGCTCCAAACACTATTTTGAAAATTATCGAAAGTCTCTTCAACAGAAGGTTTGTGAATATCTATCGCCGTAATTTTCAAGTTCGGAAAACGCTGTGCTAACATCAATGAAATCACACCACAACCGCAACCAACTTCCAATGCAGAATTTCCTGAAACATTCACAAAACAACCCAACAATATAGCGTCCGTTCCGACTTTCATCGAACTTTTTTCGTGAGATACGTTGAATTGTTTGAAATGAAACATGGTTAAACACGTAGGGGCGACGCATGCGTCGCCCCTACATAAATTTTATCGCAAAAATTATTCTGCAGCAGGTGCTTCCTCTGTCGTTTCTTCAACAGCAGGAGTGGCCTCTTCAGCGGCTGGAGTTTCTTCAACAACAGCTTCTGCAGGTGCTTCTTCTGCAACAGGTTCTGCGGCTTTTTCAGCAGCAGCCTTTTTCGCTTCAATAGCTTTGGCTTTGGCTTCGTTGGCTTTAACTTCTGCTTCCAAGCGTTTTTTCATAGCATTGCGAGCTTCATTTTTACCTTCAACTGCAATCGCATTGATTTTACTTTCTTTTTCAGCAACCCATGTTTGGAACTTGGCTTCCGCTTGCTCAACGGTCAATGCACCTTTGTCAACACCTTTCAACAAGTGATGTTTAAGCATTGCACCTTTGTGCGAAAGCAATGTTTTTACCGTGTCGGAAGGTTGCGCGCCATTGCGCATCCATGTAACGGCTTTGTCCACGTCAATCGTAACTGTCGCGGGATTAGTCATAGGGTTGTACGTGCCGAGGTTTTCGATAAATTTTCCGTCTCGTGGTGCGCGACCATCCGCTACGACAATTTGGTAAAAAGGTTGACCTTTTTTACCATGTCTTTGTAGTCTGATTCTTACCGGCATTTTTTTTTAATTTTAAAAATTGGAGTGCAAAGATACGATTTTTTTTCGAGATGACCAAATTTTAGTGAAAATTAAAAAAAAAAATGAAAATTTACAGATTATTTGAAAATTTTTTGTATCTTTGCAAATTCTTATTCGAAAAATGAGCTCACAAAAT
>JAIRRI010000197.1 GCA_031256055.1 Bacteroidales bacterium | reverse complement strand
AAATTCTGAAATTTGTTTGAGCTCCAAAACAGAATCTATTTCTGTGATTTTAGAAAAGCCTAAAAATCCGCGTCCCTGTTGGTGAATTTTAGCGCCTTCGTAGAAGTAACTTTTGTCGTTTGTGTGCGTTCGCAGTTTTTTGCAAACCTGCAAAGGGCCTTGAAAGTTCATCAGCGGAAACGCTACAGGGTCTGAGCCTTTGGTGTAGATAGCCGAATTGCTCAGTACATCATATTCGGCAGTGAATTGTCTGCCGAGAGTGTCTCTCACGGCAATCAAAAGAGGAAAAGTGGATTGGTTTAGAGAAACCCACACACCATTATTTTCAAAACCAACTAAATCAGGCAAACCATCACCGTTGACATCGGCTAAGGTGCGAAAATTGTTTTTATGAAGATTCTGCCCGGTATTATCTAACCATCGTGGTGATGGATATGCTGGAAGAGAGAGCCAATAAGAGTTACCAAAAGTCCAATCTGTTGGTTCAGCAAAACCGTTCCCTGTGCTGAGTGCCACAAAAACACGGTAGCTATTAATACTCACCACATCAGCCAGTCCGTCGCCGTTGACATCAGTTACGAACAGTTGATATGTTGGGTGAGTAGATCCATAAGAACAAAAGTGTTCTGTCCATGGTACGGGAGGGGCAAACGTGTTTCCTGTTGAAAGAGCAACATACAGTCCGTCTTCTCCGGAAAAAACAAAATCGTCTTTCCCATCACCATTAACATCTGCCAGAAAAACATTATGACGGAGATATTTGCTAATATAAGGAGTTTTTATTTCGGTTTTCACAGGATTTCCCAAAGAATCTCCGTGTGACAGCGCATAGTGAAGTGTGTAGGCATATTCTAGCCCTTTGTTTCTTTCAGAATATTCCAGCACAACGATATCTTTACGCCCGTCGCCGTTTATATCGCCAACAAGGCTGACGCTACCGTCATTGAACTTCATTCTGTTAGCAGGAAAAATAGGTCTGGAAAAAGGGTCTTTTTGGGGAAGAAAATTATCAAATTTTGCTCCATTATTATTCATGGCAATATACGTAAACTCTTCACCGTGTCCAATAATATCCGGCAAACCGTCACCGTTAATATCTGCCAGATGTCGAGGAAATCGCTTGACATCCCTCCAATAATACCAACAGTTCCAATGTTGAGTGTATAGGCTCGAAGTTCCGTACAAACATTCGTTTCCTGCATAATCCGTTGTCCAACGATCAGGATAAGACAAAGCATTGGTTCCATTGGATAATCCCACATATACACCGTCATGTCCGAAGCCAACCACATCAGCCATTCCATCGCCATTTATATCTACAACATAGCGCGGATGGTGGTCTACTAACCATCCGCTATCATTTGTAAAAATTCCTCGATGCCACCAACTAGGTATAAAAGTTTCAGAACCGGAGGATATTCCAACCTCTACTGCATGATTTCCAAAGCCTATTATATCGGCTCGCCCATCGCCATTTATATCGGCTAACATGCGAGGATGGTAATCGGCATTCCAACCATGCCCATGAGGCAAGGAGGCACTACTGAAGTAATTTGTCCAACGTTTCTCCTGAGCAAATCCACGCGATTCTTCTTCCCACTCAAATTTCAGCTCTCCAATAAGCCTACCATTTGGAGTAAACTCTCGCATATAAGCCAATCGCATTGAGTCATCTGTGTAGTGAAACGTGTATCGCTTCTCTTCCACATCATTTTCCGAATAACAAACAATTTCGCTCAAAAGTTTTTCATCAGCTATCGCAAAAGCGACTATATAGAGCTTTCTTTGCAGATGAAGTGGCTTGTCTTCGTAAATAAATTCAATTCTGTTGTAAGGCAGCAAACTTGCAGATTCATTACCGGTATAGCGAATTTCCTTGATTTGCGAAGCATATCTATCCCCAGAGGGGAAATAATCATATTCAATGTAATTACCATTAGCGTCTTCCATACGACTGAGGAACCATTGCGAAACAACCGAGTCGTATTGTAAAAACCAATGCTGTCTATGTCTAACTCTTGAATTTAAACCGTCGTCGGTACCGTAATACAATGTGCTGCCATCTTTGGCTCTGACTTGGAATTCTTTTGGCCCAAGATAACATGCTCCCATTCCCATTATATTATGTCCTAACGATTTAATCTCCGAAAAACTTGCCATTTCAGTGTCGTAAAAAACGCCGTGTTCTCCGATTATTGCATTTGAATCTAATGGAATCAAACGCTGTCCGTCTAACGCAAAATGATCGTTCATTGTCAACGTTACACCTGTTCGTTCATTGTCGTGATAGAAATTTTTACCTATACGACTGATTGAAGATAATCCCGAAAGCCCAAAACCAACACCCAATATGCCTGAAACTCTGTTCTGACTGTTGTAAACTATAGACAACTGCGGCTGCACACCCGCGATTCCGACAGGAATTTCAATCGGAATTTGATACATCAAAGCACCCGAAGGCGTGGTGCTGACCATACCCTGTAAACTGTTTGTATAATAGTCGGGTCTGATGATTCCAAGGTGTTCATCATTAAGATCGCCAACCATTATAAAATTGCCCGATATGCCGGGCACTTCAATATCGGAATCTCCTACTATATATCCTGTCGCTCCCTCTTCCAAAACAACCGACAAATCCCCGGTAAACACAAGCTCGGCATTTTCCTCGATAATGATGGTTCCGCCGTTCTCTACAATCAAAAGCGAACCGTCTTCGACTTGCAAACGGGCACCGGCTTCTACAACTAAAAGCGTTTGATCCGTAATACGGAATTCACCCGAAACCGAATCCTCAAAACTGCCTATAAACAATGTTCCGCCTGCGGCTATTCGCAAAACTACTCTTTCGCCTAGTTCTTCATTCTCACTGTCTCGCTCGTAATCGCCAAGACCTTTTATTTTTAGATGTTTTTCGGAGGATAACACTATGGACTCTCTCAGCGAACGCTCGCCACCCGGACGAGAGCGGGTGCCGTGAACTAAAGTGTCAATATGTGGATGATGTGGATGGGCTTCGGCACGATAGGCCAATAAAATTATAGTAAAAAATAAAAAAATTGTAAAAAAATGCTTCATCTACCGGACTTTTTAATGGGTTTTGATTTTTTGGTTTAAGTTTATTCTTTAATGATTTTCCAAGTAACAAACGAGTTTTGTGAGGAAATCCGTAGCAAATACACGCCTTTGGGCTGCGAAGAAAGGTCTATGGGCGTGTAATCGCCAACCTGCGATTGTTGGAAAATAACTGCTCCGCTCATGGTGTAAACCGTTAATTGATACGGAGCCTCCGAATTTTTATTGCGAATTTCAACGGCCAACGCTCCTTTGGTGGGATTGGGGTAAATTAAAATATCGCTTTCTTTAAGTTTATCGGTGTAAATTTCTTCAGAAAAGGGATTATTTTCAGGCATTTCAAAACTGCCGAATATCGGAGCATCATCCTCGTCAATCAAGGCTAAAGCATCCACATCGTTTTCTTCGGACGGCGGTGCATGACTTGGCGCAGATGAGGGTGCAGAAATTACAATCGTGCGGCGCATCGAGGTGCGATTACCGGAGTCGTCATAAACGAAAGTGGTTTGGGAACTTAAAAAAGAATACGAAAAAAATAGTAAACAAAAAATAAAAATTGTTCTCATAAATTATGTGTTTTTTAGAAAATTTTTGCAAAGGTACAAAAATTTTTGAATATTAATAAAATCTGTGTTTCCATTTTTCGTTATACTCGTCAATATCCATTCCCACAAACGTAATATGCCCCATTTTTCGTTTGGGTTTGCTCTCGGTTTTCCCGTAAATATGGACGTAAACATTAGGATGGTTTTCTTTTTCGATTTCTTTTGCAACTTCCAAATCTTGCCCCAAAATATTTTTCATGATGGTTGGAGCAACCAATTTGGGTTCTTGCAAATCCATATCCAACAAAAAACGGCACAATTCCAAGAATTGATTGGTGTTGCAGCCTTCTATGGTGTAGTGTCCGCTGTTGTGCGGGCGTGGTGCCATTTCGTTGAAATAGACCTCATCGCCTTTTACAAAGAACTCGATGGTTAAAATGCCTTTGTAACCGCATTTGCGCATGAAATCTTTGCTTAGGGTTTCGATTTTTTGGATTAATGATTTGGATAGTGGGCGAACACGTGAGTTCGCCCCTACGGGGGGATTTTCGGTTGGATCGGTAACAATGCACAAATCTAATATTCCGCCTGTGTGGATGTTTTGACCTATCGGGAAATTGATGATCTTTTTGCCATCGCTGACCATAACAATGCTTGCTTCGAAATCAAACGGAATAAATTCCTCCAAAATCGCGGGAACAGGCAGATATACTGCTGCTTTTTCCAAATCTGCATCGCTTTTGAGTACAACTTGCCCGTGTCCGTCATAACCTAACGTGCGTGTTTTGAAAACGCATGGATAACCGATTTTTTTTACGCCTTCGAGAAGTGAATTCATATCGTTCACTTCAGCGAAATTCGCAGGTGTCAGCCCATTTTCACGAGCATTATTTTTTTCACGAACACGATCTTGCGAATCGAACAACGGGCGAACGCCTTGTTTGATGTGTTTTTCCAACGCTATAAGCAAATCGCTCGGAATATTTTCAAACTCGTAAGTTACCACATCGCTACGGCGACACAACTCTTCAAGCGCTTGCGCATCATCGAAAGCAGCAACAATATGTTCGTCGCTTATTTTGAATGCAGGTGAATCAGGTGTAGGGTCTAAACAAATTGTTTTCGCACTAAGGATGTGGGCTTGTTCGATGATCATTAATCCTAACTGACCGCCGCCGATTATGCCGATTGTTTTCATTTTGATTTGTTATTGGTCGTTTCGACTCTGCTCAACGATCAGTTGCGGTGGCTGAGCGAAGTCGAAGCCACCTTTTTAAAGTGTAGTATTCAAAACCGTTTCCGTCTGTTTATTTCTAAAATTTTCGAGAGCCATCGCCAATTTTTCATCATGCAAAGCCAATATGCTTACGGCTATCAATGCAGCATTCTTTGCACCGTCGATAGCCACTGTGGCAACAGCTACGCCCGCAGGCATTTGCACGATGGACAGCAACGAATCCAATCCATTCAAAGCACGTGATTTCACAGGAACGCCGATCACAGGCAATGCCGTCATGGACGCCACCATTCCCGGAAGGTGAGCAGCACCGCCTGCTCCCGCGATGATCACTTCGATACCTCTACTTTTGGCTGTTTTGGCGTATTCCACCAACAAATCGGGTGTTCGGTGTGCACTCACGATACGTTTTTCATAAGAAACTCCAAATTGTTCCAACGTTTCCATGGCTTGCGACATCACTTCGTAATCGCTTGCTGAGCCCATTATTACTGCTACTTTCATATATTTTTAGTTTATTCGATGTGCATCTTTTTGTCCATTGGTAATGTACAGTATTAACACTGCATTTTCCATCTCATCATATTCGAAAAACACGTACCAAACGGTTCGACTATTTGGAATATTATACTTGATATATTTAACATCTTCGCCATAAATTAGTTTGAAATAATCTTGTTGTGGGCTTTGCCAAAGGAATTTGTGAATAATGCTATCATGTATCGCATCAATTATATTTGATACATATTCATCTGCCGTTTCGTAAAATGAAAAATATTCCTTTTCGAACAAAACTAATGCCCAATCTTGAATGAAAAACTTAACTTGTTGCGAAAACTTTATGTTCATTTTTCCATTTCCAAGTTTTCATTTCCGCACGAATACCTTCTTTTAACTCCTCTTTGGTTAGAGCATTGCACCACCTTTCCTCGTTGGTTAATTTTGGTTTCAAAGAGGTTGAAATGGATTTGTTTTGAGAGTGAACAGTAGCGACTTGCATTTTGTTAATTTTAATTACTAACTGCAAAGTTACAAAAATTATCTGAAATCACCAAAAAAGTCAATTAATAATACAAAATTCAATCTTTGATTTTCTAATTTCTGTAGCCAAACTTAGAAATTTTCAAGAACGGCTATTCTCTTTTGGATTGGAGGATGTGTGGCAAACAAATCGCTCATAAATGTTTTTTTCTTATTCAGTGGATGTTCGATAAAAAGTTGAGCAATGTCGTCTCTTGATACGCCTGCCATATCAGGATTTCCACTGATTTTGCGCAAAGCACTTGCCAAAGCATGCGGATTTTTGGTCATTTCGGCAGCACCTGCATCAGCCATATATTCTCGCTTTCTCGATATGGCAAATCTCATCAAAATTGCACAAAAATAGCCTACTATGGAAACCAAAACCACAATTAACATGATGGCTGCTTGTCCGCCGTTATTTTTGCTGTTTCCGCCTCCTCTTGGAGCAAAAAGCATCATTCGAAGCCCCATCTGCGAAACCATTGTAAAAACACCAACAAAAATAATCGACACAATGAGCACTCTAACATCTCTGTTTCTGATGTGCATGAGCTCGTGTGCAATCACGCCTTTCAACTCTTCGTCGTTGAGTTTTTGAATGATTCCGTCAGTCAAAGTAACTGTGTATGTTTTCTCGTTTATGCCACTGGCAAAGGCGTTCAGCGAATTGTCATGGATGACATTTACTTTCGGCATTTTCATTCCCGTCTGCATACATAAATTTTCGACGAGATTGTAAACCCGCATGTTTTCTTTCCGTTCCAAAGGTTTTGAATGTACAGCATTATTGATAATCGTCGTATTTGACCAATACGCAATCAAAAACCAAATGCCGACACCTCCAATCACCCATGGAGCAACGTTTACAGAAAAATCAAGTAAGATGTTCGTATTAAAAAAGCCCATTTCGAAATGACTTGCATAAACAAACCAATAAGCCACATACGATAAAACCAATATCAACACAGGAAAGAACAACAATAAAATCGTTGAACGCATATTGTTTCTGCGCTGTTGTGTTTGAATTCCGACGTAAGACATGATTGTTAAAATTTAATTTCAGGAGCCTTGTCCATAGTTGCACGTTGCTCTACACCAAGGTCGTACATAACTTCTTTTTTGAAACCGAACATTGAAGCAATAATATTCGATGGAAATGTTTGTACTTTGTTGTTGTACTCTTTTGTAGCGGAATTAAAATATCTGCGCACAGCAGCCAGTTTGTTTTCCAAATCGCTAATTTCTTGTTGCAAGTGCAAGAAATTCTGATTGGCTTTCAAATCGGGATATGCCTCAAGCGTAACGCGCAAGCCTGACAGAGCCGATGTAAGTGCATTATCGGCAGCAATTTTGTCGTTTATAGATGTTGCGGAAACGGTTTGATTTCTCGCGTTAACCACACGTTCCAAAGTTTCTCTTTCGTGTGTGGCATAACCTTTAACGGTGTTTACAAGGTTAGGAATAAGGTCGCTGCGCTGTTTCAACTGCACGTCGATGTCGGCAAACGCATTTTCTCTGTTATTGCGGAATCTCACGAGCGTGTTGTAATACGAGATCAGAAATAGCGCAATGACTACGAGACAGATGATTAAAATAACGATTGTGTTCATGATAGAATGTTTTTTGTTTGCAAAGATACGAAAAAAATCTGAACCATGATTCTTTCAAGATTAAAAAGATTACCAAGATTGACAAAAAAATCTTGTAAATCTTAAAAATCTTAATAAAATCAAGGTTCAAACAATTATTCCCACTCAATCGTCGCAGGCGGTTTACTCGTAATATCGTAAACTACTCGATTTATTCCGATGATGTTTTTTGTGATTTTCTCAACTGCACTTTCGAGCACTTCGTAGGGAATTCGTGCGATTTGGGCGGTCATGGCATCTTTGCTTAAAACGGCTCTCAACGCTAAAATATGTTCGTAACTGCGTTTTCCGTCTCTGATACCAACGGTTTTCATGTTGGTCAAAATTGCAGCGTATTGCCAAATATTTAAGTTTGCGTTTTCTACTTCGGTGCAAAAAATATGGTCTGCTTCGCGCAACATATCAAGTTTTTCTTTGGTGATTTCGCCAAGAACTCTTACAGCCAAACCAGGTCCCGGAAACGGTTGTCGCATCACCACTTTTCTTGGAAGTCCAAGTGCTAATCCGACTTCTCTGACTTCCTCTTTGTATAAGGTTTTCAATGGTTCGATAATTCCGCTAAATTTAATCACACTCGGAAGTCCGCCCACGTTGTGGTGACTTTTAATTACATCGTCTTTGTTTTTACCGCTTTCCACAATATCAGGATAAATCGTACCTTGTGCTAAAAAGTCAACTGCACCGTTTTCGTTTCCGTATCTTTCGAAAACACGAATAAATTCTTCGCCAATGATTTTTCGTTTGGTTTCGGGATCTGTAACGCCTTTCAATTTTTCGAGAAAAATATCTGCAGCATCAATTTTTGTAAGATTAAGTCCTAAACTATCCTTAAAAACTGACATAATTTCCTCAGACTCATTTTTGCGCATAAGCCCATGATCCACATAAACGCAAGTCAGTTGATGACCTATTGCTTTATGCAAAAGTGCTGCACATACTGCCGAGTCAACGCCGCCACTTAAGGCAAGAAGCACGTTTTTGTCTTTAACGATTTCTTGAATTTCCTTGATTGATGTTTCGATAAAATTTGTTTTCATTTTTCACTTATTTATGATTACAAAATTACAAAAAAAAAATCAAAAATTCAAATTTTTTGTACTTTTGTAGAAAAAATTCCCCTATTCTAATTTTGAACCTAATACTTTACAAATTGCCAAAATTTAAGTCGTATTTTGGTGATTATTTTGTTTTTTTGTTTTCTTATTTGACAAGGGTTTTCGAGATTTTAGTTAAAGTTTGTTAAGGTTTAACAGTTTTTAACTTAAATTTTTCGATAATCTACAAGGGCTATTCAATCCCAACAGGAAAAACCACTGTGGAAATAAATAAACGCCGAGAAATTATCAATTTATTTTATCAAGAATGGGCTGAAAATAACCCATCTAAAAAGGTAAAAAACATTGTTCTTAATGAATTTATTCATGTAAATCAACTGTCAAAAAAAGAAACGATTCAGTATGCCGTACGGTCGTTTTATGAAACGATGTATGTGCTTAATTTGGAATTGATTTTACAAATTGCAACACCTGTAGAAACCGTGCCTGCAAAAGAGAACAAAACGCAAAAACCATTTTCAAAAATGCTGATTATGGAAGCCATTGTTCCTGATTTGTTGAAATATGGAAAAACAGGAAAATTAACTGCAGGAATAAGAAAGGTTAATGCAAATAAAATTCAGTATTGTTTGACTGCAAAATAGACAAAATGGAAAAGCGGTTGTGAGTGCTAACGACCGGGTCTACAAACCCAGCCTCCCCACAGCCGCTTTTCATGTTACAAAGTTACAATAAAGTTCTGAAATAACCAAACTTTTACTGATTTTATTTCGATGCTACACTATAATTCGGCGCTTCTTTCGTTACCGAAATATCATGCGGATGACTTTCTATCAAAGACGCCGATGTAATTTGCGTAAATTTTGCATCACGTCTTAAATCATTGATGGTTTCTACGCCGCAATAGCCCATTCCCGAACGCAAACCGCCGATGAGTTGAAACACAATTTCCGACAGTGTTCCTCTGTAAGGCACACGTCCTTCAACACCTTCGGGTACAAATTTAGCAGCATCCGATTGAAAATATCGATCTTTACTTCCCGCTTCCATAGCAGCAAGCGAACCCATACCCCGATAACTTTTATAACTTCTGCCTTGATAAATTTCCACCTCGCCCGGACTTTCGAGCGTGCCTGCAAACATACTACCCAACATAACGGCATTTGCGCCCGCACCAATCGCTTTCGTGATATCGCCCGAAAATTTAATGCCTCCGTCGGCAATAATCGTTTTACCATGCTTGTCTGCTTCCTCTGCGCAATCCATAATGGCGGAAAGTTGAGGAACGCCAATGCCTGCAATGACGCGGGTTGTACAAATAGACCCCGGTCCGATACCTACTTTAACAATATCTGCACCACATTTGATTAAGTCTTTGGTTGCCGTTGCTGTTGCCACATTTCCGCCGATAAGCGGTAATTTGGGATAAAGATTTTTTATTTTTTCGACCGTTTTAAGCACCATTTCGCTGTGACCATGTGCCGTATCTACAGCCAATACATCAACTTGCGCATCAACAAGTGTTTTCACTCTATCCATTGTATCCGCCGACGTTCCTACACTTGCGCCAACAAGCAGTCGTCCTTTTTTGTCTTTCGAAGCATTCGGGTACAAAATATTTTTTTCGATATCTTTAATGGTGATTAAGCCCGAAAGTTTGAAATCTTTATCGACAAGCGGAAGTTTTTCAATTCTGTGACGTCCCAGTATTTTAGCGGCTTCCTCGAGCGTTGTACCAATTGGTGCTGTAACAAGCCCATCCTTGGTCATGATGTTTGAAATGGGCTGATTGAAATTGGTTTCAAACCTTAAATCTCGGTTTGTAAGTATGCCAACCAATTTGCCGTTTTCTTCAACGATAGGCACGCCCGAAATCTTGTATTTGCGCATTAAATTCAACGCGTCTGTAACCGAATTTTCAGGGCTCAAATAAAATGGTTCGGTAATTACACCGTGCTCGCTTCGTTTAACTTTGTCCACTTGAACTGCCTGCTCATCTATACTCAAATTTTTATGAATAATCCCAATACCGCCCTCTCTGGCGATGGCAACGGCAAGCCTGTGCTCGGTTACGGTATCCATCGCAGCGCTGATGATTGGAATATTAAGTTCTATGCCGTTACAAAGTTTGGTGTTAAGTTTAACCTCGTGAGGCAAAAATGCGCTTCGCCCTGGCACAAGCAAAACGTCGTCGAAAGTTAAACCGCTTGAAATTACTTTTTGATTAGACATGGATCGTTATTTTTTGGTGCAAAGATACGAAAAAAAAACGAAATGGGGAAAAATTGTAGGGGCGAGGCATGCCTCGCCCCTACGCTATTTAATTTTCCGCAAAGGCGCAAGACTCGACACTAATCCAATCATCAACACAATCGCAAATACCAGAAAAAAATCAGATAATTGAATTTGCACAGGATAAGCGCTAACCACAAAACCATCGCCACCACCAAGTTTCAAAAAACCAAAACGTTGTTGCAACCAAGCAATTCCGCCACCGATAAACAATCCGCAAAAACCGCCCACAAACGCAATCATCAAACCTTCCAACCAAAAAATTTGTCGAAGCATGGTTGTTGAAGCGCCCATGCTTCGCAGAATGGCAATATCTCTGCGTTTATCGTAAATCACCATCAAGAGCGAGCCAATCATGTTGAAGGTTGCAATCAGCAAAATAAACGACAAAATCATAATAATGCTCAATCGTTCGGATTGAATGGTTTTGTAATACATATCTTGTTGCTGCATGCGATTTTTTACCGAAAAATCAGAGCCTACAAGTGCTTGGATTTGTTTTTGAACACGTTTCAAATTTGCTTCGGAAGTCAAACCGATTTCAATCGCAGAAATCTCCTCTTCAGCGTCTATCAAGGATTGTGCAAATTCCAATGACGTGATGACATATTTGTCGTCGTACTCCATAATCGTTGAAAAACTTCCCGCAGGCAAGGCATAATCTATTGAGAAAGCCTGTTCCGACAATACGTTCAGCGTTTTTCCACGTTTGGGAACATAAAAACCAATCGGATCGTACTGGTTTCGCAGATTGATACCCATGTTCATGTAAATTCCGTATCCCATTACGGTAAAGGGCACTCCCGCAGACGACAGGAAGTAGTCGCCATCAACAATATGCTCGTCTAATTGCGTTAGTTTTTCAAAATTTTCGTCAACACCTTTGATGGTCGCGATGAGTTGATTATCGCCATAGCGCAATAAAACCGTTTCTTCAAGCACAGGCACAATCACGGAAACACCTTTGATTTCGGCTATTTTCGCAAGATCAATTTCATCATCGAAAAAATATTTGCCTTCAACAACTTCAATTTTCAAATCGGGATCAAAACTGTTATACAAACTTGCAATTAATGTGTTCAACCCATTAAACACCGACAACACAAGGATTAGCGCTGCCGTTCCAACAGCAATACTCACGGTAGAAATCCCAGAAATCCAATTCACCAATCGCGATTTTTTGGCAAATAAATATCGGCGGGCTATGTAGAATGGAACGTTCACGGCTGTTTTAAAAGTTCATCAATACGTTCAATTCGATCTAACGAATCATCCAAAAAAAACTGCAAATCGGGTACAATGCGAAGTTGATGTTTTACGCGTTCGCCTAACAAACGCCGAATTTCAGCCTTTTTGATTTGAATGTGTTTGAGTGCTTCCGCTTTGTCTTTCGTTGCAAAAATGCTTAGATTTACACGCGCCACCGACATGTCGGGCGTCACATTGACACGCGTAACGCTAATCATCGTATTCGGAACAATCACTTCACGAAGCAGAATGTCCGCCAAATCCTTTTGCAAAAGACTGTTTACTTTTTGTTGACGAGTGGTTTCCATAGTGCAAAGATACGAAAAATTGTTAATAACTTGACAATTTATTAACAATTTAACACTTTTTAACGAAAAAATTATACGAAAATCGAAAGTCGAGCGTTATATAGAGTAGAAATCTAAAATTCAAAAATTATGAAAAAGAAATCAACCCAAAAATCGACCATTCAAGCCCAACCACACTACACCAAAGTCGGACGCTTGAGAAAACCAATCGCCAAACAAATTCGTAGAGTAGCAGCAGACATCTACATTAGCGAAAATCATCTTAAACACATTTTTATTCGACATGAAGACGAAATGGAAAATATCGGATTAACACCACAAATGTTTATTGATTTAGTATTAAATGGTTTTAATCGAATTTATAAAGGAAAAAACGAGGCTTTGCTTTTAGTTCTTTGGAATTGTAAGCCCAAAGTAACAATTATTGAACTCAACCTTGCACTTGAAAAAGAATTTTACGAAATAATAACGGCAACCATTATGCGAAAAGAATATTTGGAAGATAGAGAATTACTTTGGAAAAAAGAAAAAAGACTTGTCTAAGAGCAAAAGATCCGTTCTTTCTTTTGTACCAACTTTCTACGTTTTGGAAGTCATTTGATTTATGCAACAGTGATTTCCGTAGTCTGCGCAATCGCCGAATGAACTAAAACAAGTCTTTTTTCTGTTTACAAAGTTACAATTTTTTTCTGAAATTACCAAATGTTTATTAGCGGACATATTTTTTTCATAATCTGTTCGCCAATTCTAAAATTTGTCTTGTTTTTAAGTTTCATTGCCTTTCAGATTTATCGGTTCACTTGGTTGCCATAACGAACGGCGGCTTGGCGAAGTGGCGAACCAAAAACTTTTGGCGTGATGTTTTTTATTCCCATTTTTGTTTCGGCGGAGTGCGACGCCATTTCGCCAAACCGCAAGTTAAGTGTAGTGTTTTTGTACTTCTGTTGCCAATTAGCCGATACGGGGTACGAGGTGGTTTTGTAACAGCCATTCCGAATAATTTTTATACTTTTGGTTTTGACCAAGTCCAACTTTTATCTAGTAATTTTTTAATTGGTTCAAAGTTATCAACTTCCGCCTCTGCTTTGATATTTGCTCTTTTTGCTCTTGACTCACACTCATTGTCGTAAACATAACCACTTAATATAAATCCAACAACTCCGCCTCCTAGCAACCACCAAAACCAATAACCTTGCATCAATCCTAATAGCAACCCTGCTACTATACAAACAAGAAACTGTATACCACCATATCTCAACAAACTAATACTTGAATGAACTTCTTCGCATTTTTTACAGCGAGCTATAAAAACCCGTTTTGCGGTAAACTCGACTACCCGTTTCATCGTATCTCCATATCTTTTGCTTTCTTTGTATATTATTCTTTGTACTTGAGAATTTGGATCTGCTATTTCCCGATCACAGAAACAACATAAATCCTCTGATTTTGGATTTGTTACCCACATATTCAAGTTCTCTATAACATTTTGTACTTCGTTCATATATTTTTTATTTTTATTTTCAATTCTCCACGTAGTTTTTTATTTTGATTGTTTTTGTGTGGTTGTCGCTGTCTAAACATTACACCTAACTCAAAAATATACGCAAAGTTACAAAAAAAAATCGAAATAACGATAATATCAAAAACTTTTCGTATCTTTGCAAAAAAACAAAAAACAATTTAATATGAACAACGCAATTTTTAACTACCCAATGCCCAAAAACGAGCCGATTAAATCATACGCTCCGGGCACACCAGAACGCTCTGCTTTGAAAGCCGCCATCAAAGAATTATCGTCAAAAACCATCGACATTCCGATGATTATCGGCGGAAAAGAAGTCCGCACAGGAAAACTCGGTAAAGTGGTAATGCCACACAACCACAAACACGTGTTGGCAACCTACCACCAATGCACCGAAAAAGAAGTGAAAATGGCAATCGACGCTGCCATGAAAGCCAAAAAAGCATGGGCAGAAATGCCGTTTGTTGACCGCGCTTCCATCATGTTGAAAATCGCAGATTTGTTGGCAACCAAATATCGCTACATCGCTAATGCTGCAACAATGCTCGGACAAAGTAAAAATCCGTATCAAGCCGAAATCGATACGCCTTGCGAATTGATCGACTTCTTGCGTTTCAACGTACATTTCGCACAGGAAATTTATCGCAATCAACCTATCCACGATGCGTTGATGTTAAATCGTCTCGAATATCGTCCGTTGGAAGGATTTATTTTGTCGGTTACGCCGTTCAACTTCACGGCTATCGCAGGAAATCTCAACCTTGCGCCTGCATTGATGGGTAACACGTGTGTTTGGAAACCTTCGACAACGTCGTTGTTTTCGAACTATTGGTTGATGAAAATTTTCCAGGAGGCGGGATTGCCTGATGGTGTAGTGAATTTTGTTCCGGGTTCGGGAAGTTTGATCGGTAGCGTTTGCACGGATCACAAAGATTTCGCAGGTTTCCACTTCACAGGAAGTACAGGCGTTTTCAACAATGTTTGGGAAAAAATCGGAAAGAATTTGGCGAATTATAAATCGTATCCGAAAGTTGTTGGTGAAACAGGCGGAAAAGATTTTATTTTTGCTCACGAATCTGCGGATGTACAGGCGCTTTGCGTGGCTTTGTTGCGCGGTGCGTTCGAATATCAAGGTCAGAAATGTTCGGCGTGTTCGCGTGCGTACATCCCCGAAAGTCTTTGGAAAGACGTAAAATCGCGTTTGGAAAAAATGCTAAAAACCGTGAAAATGGGCGGTGTTGAAGATTTTTCAAATCTTGTGAATGCTGTAATTGATGAGGCTTCGTTTGATAATTGCGTGAATTATATTGAGCATGCGAAAAAATCGAAAGACGCTGAAATTATTATGGGCGGAAAATACGACAAGAAAAAAGGTTATTTTGTTGAGCCAACCGTAATTTTAGCGAAAAATCCGAAATACAAATCCATGGAAGAGGAAATCTTTGGACCAATCTTGACGATTTACGTTTACAAAAACGCAGACTACAAAAAGACTTTGGATTTGTGCGACTCAACTTCTCCGTATGCCTTGACAGGTTCGATTTTCGCACAAAATCGCGAAGCGATTTTGATTGCTGATGAAAAACTCAAATATGCAGCAGGAAACTACTACATCAACGACAAATGTACAGGTGCAGTAGTTGGACAACAACCTTTCGGTGGCGCGCGCGCTTCGGGAACTAACGATAAAGCAGGTTCTTACCTCAACTTAATTCGTTGGACAAGTCCGCGAACCATCAAGGAAACTCTTGTTCCGCCAACGGCTTTTACGTATCCGTTTATGCAGGAAAAATAATTTGATTTTTGTAGGAGGGGGCGTATTGCATACGCCCCCTCCTATAATTTTTTATGTCTTTGCAAAACCTTTTGAAAAGTTTGGCATGCTTTTTGTAATATTAAAAATTAAAAACCAAAAGTCATGAAAAAAATTTCATCTGTAATTTTTTCTTTATTGTATTTTTCTATATCTGCCGAACCCTTGTCGGTTGCAGATTATAACAACGATACCCCCGGTTGGGGCGAAAGTTTTGGCACAGTGTCTTTTGCATCAAACAAAACTTGGACAATTCCTTTGCCAAATGGTTCTCAAACTTGGTCTGATGCCGTGCAGGCTTCCAATTGTAGAAAAAAAACAACTTTTAATGGAGGAGATAGTTTGTTCTACCATGTTGATTGTCGCTCTAATCCTCGTCAAAAAGGAGATTTATTTTCTTGGTTGGCTGTTGCGAAATTTAAGGATAGTCTTTGTCCTGCCCCTTGGCGCGTTCCTACTAAGGAGGATTTTATTGTTTTGGATTTAGCTTTAGGTGGTACTGGAAGCTTCAGCCCCGAAACTTCTCATAGGAGCAAATATCTCAACAGGTGGGGTGGTGCTTTTGGTGGTTGGTGCGATTCGGTTGGTTTACTGGAAGGTCAGAAATCATTCGCATGCTATTGGTCGCAGTCGGAGGATAATGTAGAAGACTTTGGGTTCTCTTTAGTCTTTAGCTCGGTTGGCGCCTACTTTTATACTCGCTATTATTTTAGTGTCAGTTTCATTGACCCTCAGTTTAAGCTCCCAAAGAATTTAGGATTTACATTACGCTGTATTAAATAGTTTCAAATATCTGTTTAGAAAAAAACATAAGGGCACAAAATTTTGTGCCCTTATTATTATCAAAAACTCATCAGCGACTACAGCGCCGTCTGAGCCTTCGTTGTAGAATAGTTAATCCTGAATGCCCCCACTTGGCGAAGTTCCTGCTTAACTGCAGTAACAATACGCATTCGAGTGTTTTTGTCCACCTTCAACGATGTTGTCAGGAAGGGTACATCGGCTTCGTTGCGAGCTTCACGTTCAGCCAAAATAAAGGCTTGAACCTCGCTAACATCGGCGATTTGGTCGTTCAATTGGATACGAGATTCTGTACCCAAAGCTGCTACATTAAGCGGTTGACCAATGTAAATGTTGCTCACTAACGATTTTTTTTCGAGTTTGTGAACTTCGGTCGCTCTTGGCATAGCAACTTTCACAAGCAACGTGCTTTCACGCATGGTCGAAATCACCATGAAGAAAAACAACAAGATGAATACCAAGTCAGCCAAAGAACCGGTATTGATAGCCGGGATTTCTTTTTTTCCTTTTTCTTTAAATCTTGACATTATCTTTGCCCTCCATCATTTCTTGGTTCTGCTTCGGAAATCGACATCGGAATAGCCCTTTGAATAGCATCTCTCAGTTCATCATTCCTCAAATTTGCAAATGTAACGCCGAAACGTTCTCTCGAAAGCGCATCGCGCAATTCGTTAATCGCAGCGGCGAGTTCATTTTGTACTCTAATATAGGCTTCGTAAGAGGTGGTATTATCGTTTTGTAACGAGACAACTCCTCGCGAAACCATAAATTTTCCCAAACCCGGAATATCCATTTCTCTTTTTTCCGGTTTGTGAGGGTCGTCAAAAGGGTTGCTCAAAAAATCCTTGGTAACACTACGCAACTCGGAAATATCAATTTGCTCTCTATTCACACGAAGTTGATCGTGCAAATTAACCTGTACTTGTAAAACGTTCCGTTCTCTAATTTCGGGTGGTTTTATGTTTGGATCTAATGGAGGTGGCAAACGGCGAACGATACCGGAGTCTGTGTCCATGGATGAAGTCATCATGAAAAACGCCAAGCACAAAAACGCCAAGTCTGCAGTCGAACCACCATTAATTGTTGGAGATTTTTTTACCATGATAGCCTATTTTTTGAAGGGTTTCATAATCTCTGTGCCAATTACAGTGCTAACGACACAGATGAAAAGGATGTAGAACGAAATTAAGCCTGCGCCAACCGGACGACTCCACCAAAGAGGAGTTCCGGTTCTTTCGAACAGAATTTCGCTAATATCTGTGCCTGATGATAAGAACCAAGAAACGATAAAGATAACAACAATGCCGAATGCTCCAAGCAAAGCCATTTTCGAATTTCCTCGACTTGTGGCAAACGATTTCCCCGCGGCAATCAATGCTCCGATCACCGCTAACCCAAATAGGATATAGGTTATAATCAAGCCAATATTGATTAATAATAAAACTGTTGAATGTGACATGGTTTTTAGTTTTTGTGGTTACGGGTATATTTTACCATAATATCAATGAACTCAATTGAGGCATTTTCCATATCATCTACAAGCGATTCGATTTTAGACGCGAGATAGTTATAGAAAAACTGAATGATAATGGCAACGATCAAAGCGAATACGGTTGTCAAAAGAGCAATTTTCATACCTCCTGCAACAACAGTAGGAGAAATATCACCAGCTCTTTCGATATCATCAAACGCTACAACCATACCTACTGCTGTTCCCAAGAAACCAACCATAGGCGAAACGGCGATAATAAATGAAAGCCACGACATGTTTTTTTCCAATCGTGCCATAGCGATATTTCCAATCGAAACGATAGATTTTTCAACACCTTCGATACCTTCGCCAATGTGGTCTAAACCTTGATAGAAAACCTCAGCTACAGGTCCACGTGTATTGCGGCACAATTCTTTAGCGCCTTCAACACCACCGGTATTCAAAGCCTCTTCAACATTTTTCAACAGCTTTTGCGTGTTGGTAGTTGACATTGTTAAATAAATAACGCGCTCAATAACCAAAGCTAAACCAATGATGAGCAAGAAAAGAATAGGAGCCATCCAAGCGGCACCCCCTTCGATAAATTTTTCTTTCAATACTTGGTGGAAAGATTGCGACTCTAAAACTTCGTTAGACAAGTTCATAAGAGATGTTTCGTACCCCTCTTCAGCTTCTAAGGCTTGTTCTGTTTCAGTTTTTTGATCTTGTTGTGCGAAAGACGGCGTGGCTGCGAAACAGAAGAAAGCCACCAGTGAGAATAAAACAATGATTTTTTTCATGATTTTGATAGTTTTGATTTTTGAGTATTTTAGTTTTAAAATTTTTGATTTGGGGATACAAATTTATGAAAAATATTTGGATTTACCAAATTTTTTGACTTTTTTTTGTGTTTTTTGCGGAGAGAGTGGGATTCGAACCCACGAAGCCCTTTTGGAGCTTACGCGCTTTCCAAGCGCGCGCCTTCGGCCACTCGGCCATCTCTCCGTTCACTTTTGGAGTGCAAAGGTACGAAAAAAATTTGGCATGACCAAATTTTTTTAATTAGTCCCGTCATCCCGAGCGTAGTCTAGACATCCCATAGCAAGGAGATCCCTCGACTACGATCGGGATAATGACTCAAAGAAAGTTTCTGAAAAGTTAACCAAATACACTGTTTCCGTGGCTCTCGTGATAGCTGTATAAAGCCAACGTAAAAATTCCGCATTCCGCATATCGTCGGTAAAATAACCTTGGTCGATAAACACGGCTTTCCATTGTCCGCCTTGGGTTTTGTGAGCGGTGAGGGCGTAGGCGAATTTTACTTGCAGCGCGTTCAAATATGGATTTTGTTTGATTTCGGCAAAACGTTTGCGTTTGTTGGGAATGTGTTCATAATCTTTGCTTACTTCGTTCCAAAGTCGCATGGAATCTTTGTAGGAGAGGGCAGGGGTTTCGGCGGAAATGGTGTCTAAAAGCAGTTTTACATCCAAATTTGGTTCGTCGGGATAATCCGTCAAGCGTAAACTTACGTTTGCAAATTGAAATCCGTACATCTCTTCAAATCCTTGAATACGTTGAATTTCGAGCATATCGCCATTGGCTATAAATCCAATATCCGAAGTTTTTGGAAGCCAAAAATAGTTGTTTTTAAGCGTCATCATCAAATCCCCGCCGGATAGCGTTTCTTCTCGAAACAACAGGCGGTTACGCACTTCTTGATTGAACAAATTCGCCCGTTTGTTGGAACGTGTGATGATGGCGATTTCATCCATCGAATATTTGGAATAGGCTTCATTCAAAGCATCCTCAAGTTCGGAACCGTTGATTTTTTTGATGTCAATATAATCGTTTGTGTCAAACAACGGCAATGAAAAATCGTCTGTTGCTAATTTTATTCGCAGTGAAGTTGCGTTGTACAAAATTCCTGAGTCTTGCGATTGGCGCACAACTTCGCGCATTTCCTCAGAAAAAATTTCGCAATCGAATGTAGCTTGCATAAATTCCAAATCCAAAGCAGGACTCATATCGAGCCCAACCGGCGGAAGTTGCGCCATATCGCCAACTAAAACCAATTTGCAATTTATTCCGCTGTTTACATAGCTTACCAAATCCTCCAACAGGCTGCGAACTTCGAAAATACTCGTTTCCGGAGAAAGATTGATGTCAGGAATCATGGAGGCTTCATCCACAATAAAAATCATGTTTTTGTGTGGATTTTTTTGCAAAACGGTTTTGTATCCGCCAAACTCGTCGGTTTTGGTTTTGTAGATTTTTTTGTGGATGGTTAATGCTTGTTGTCCTGAATATCCTGCTAAAACCTTGGCTGCGCGCCCTGTTGGCGCTAACAATACCGCACGTAAATTGAAATTCGGTAACGCTCT
>JAIRRI010000199.1 GCA_031256055.1 Bacteroidales bacterium | reverse complement strand
CACCAGTCGAGCCATCTAATTGTTTCGACAAACGAATGGCATGATGTGTGTTCGGATAGATAAATTCCATGGGTCTCAAAGCCGTCTGATTTCCGCTACAGGATGGGCTTAGAGGAGGCAATGTTTTGTAATTCGGATGTCGTCTTTTGTAAAACCATTCTTGAATCGGCGGAAGCACAAACCATGCTTTGCTAACCATTTTATCGACAGGATAACAATCCGCAAACACACGATAACGCTCGTCTTCCGAAAGGTGAACGACGGTGTGATACGGACAAGCCTTTGTTTGCAAACCTGTCGGAAGGATCGAAACAACTTCAATCTCTTGGCAATGACGTCCTGCCAAATGTCCGCTCACGTTGCAAACTTCTGCCGAGGTAAACACATTCATCGGTTTTTCAAACCAAGACGTTGGTCCCAAAAGATTAAAAATATCGAACATCACCAATGCGGAAGTTCCTGTGCCTGTCAAGCCTGGACGCCCTTCACCACTGGCGTTTCCTGTCCAAACACCAATCACGTATTCAGGCGTAACACCTACCGTCCAAGCATCTCGAAATCCGTAACTAGTGCCGGTTTTCCACGCCACTTTGCGCATGGATGGAATACTTTTCCAATCGATGTCTTCGGGGCGATTAACGTGTATCAAGGCTTCTAATGTTTGCCAACAAGCGCCTGCCGTGAATAAATCGGTTTCTTTTTCGGTGAATAAAGGTACTTGTCCCCAGTCGAAAAATTCGTTTCGTTGTTGTTTGCGAGTGTTGAAATTTACGGATTGTGCTATACGCAGGTACGCCAAAGTCGTTTCCCATAAACTGACTTCGCCACCGCCTAAAATCAAAGTTAAACCGTAATGGTCGGCAGGAAATTTCAATGTATTGAATCCCATCAATCGTAAATGAGCCAAAAATTTTGGGACACTGTATTGCTTCAACATGTTCACTGACGGGAGGTTCAGTGAACGCGACAACGCCAAACTTGCGGGAACTGCACCGTCGAATTTTTGGTTAAAATTCTGTGGACGAAAGCCTTCCGCCATAAGCGGAATATCCGGAATCAGCATCTCAGGTAAAAGTTCGCCTTCTTGCAACATGAGTTGATATAAAAACGGTTTCAAAATACTGCCTGAACTTCGCGGTGCTTGAACAATGTCAACTTGATTTCCAAATTGTCGGGTTTGATAGTTCACATTACCACAATACGCTATCACTTCGCCTGTTTTCACATCGAACACAACTGCTGCAATATGATGAATTTTGTTTTGCGAAAATTCATTGTACCAGCGATTCAACACACGTTCGGTTTGGATTTGTAACGCTGCATCGAGTGTGGTGATATGTTTTTCCCCAGGCTGTTCGATTTGCAAATTGCTGACCACGTGAGGTGCGATTTGTGGCAATGGATAAGGCTCGTTTGGCAAAGGTTCTGCCAAAGCCAATTGATACGTAAGGTCATCCAAATGGCCTAATTGATGCAATTTTGCAATCAATTTATTCCGTTTTTCCAAAAGTGCAGGACGATTTTTTCTAACGTGCATCGCCGATGGCGCATTCGGCAAAACCGCCAGCAGTGCGGCTTCCGCCCAAGATAAATCCGTTGACGAATGTCCGAAATATCGCCATGAGGCAGCATCTATTCCCATTACATTACTTCCGAAAGGTGCATGGGACGCATACATGGATAAGATCGTTGATTTTTTGTGCGTCAATTCCAAGCGTGTAGCCATCACCATTTCGATGAATTTTTGAAGTGTGTTTCGCGGCTTTTTTCGCGCCATACGAATGGTTTGCATCGTGATGGTGCTCCCACCACTAACCACTTTTTTGGCTTTGAGATTTTGCCTCAACGCTCTAAACATTGACACGGGATTTACGCCCAAATGTCTCCAAAAATAACGATCCTCGTAAGTTATCAAGCAAGTAACATACTTGTCCGAAAGTTCTGTGGTTGGTGGAAATTGCCATTCACCGTCTTTCGAAACACGAGCACCCAAAAGTTGACCGTTTCTGTCATAAACCGTCGTGCTGTAAGTGGTTTGAAATAACGGATCGGGCAGGCAGAACCAGAATAGTAGGAACAGTACCACTATTGGCGTCCAAATCAGTAAATGTTTTCGGTGTTTTTTTATCATCTTACCACTTCAACCCAATTACCTGTAGTCCGCGCATAAACCGTATTATCATACATCGCTTGACAAGCAATCGCAGGCATGAAAAATCGTCCCAAATAAGCGGCTTGCAAATGAACGCTCACGGTTTTGCTTCGACCTGGAGGAAGATCGAAATAACTCAATACACGATCGTCGCGGATGTCTTGATAGGTGATACCATCTGGAAATTCTCTCCCTGCTCCTGCTTCGTTGCCTATACGTGTGTTGAAAATTTCCCATCCTGATGGAATGATATGTGTTAATGCCAAATTTGTGTAGGTTGTAGAACCGCTGGTGTTCGTGATTCTAATGTTTGCGATAAAATCTGTGCCCTGGGGCAATGTAGAGACGCTCGGCCGAGCGTCTCTACCCACCGACACATATTCCACCTCTATCCGCAAACCATTGTTCACAGCGGGCGATCGGTCTTCCAAAGGCGTGCTGATCATTGTGTGTCCGACATATAGATTACCGCTGCCGTTGTTAGTTACACGCACTTTCCCCGATTTTTTCACAGGTGTTAAATCTTCCATGTGAATCGGATTTTTAGTTTCGATTTTATTCGTTTTTCCTAGATATGATGTCGTGAATGACATGTCCCCTTTGCCTGAATTGTCGGCAAAACGAGCCATTGCCAACAACGCCCATGCTGTGCTTTGTGTTGTGAAACTGTTGCCATTCAGAAAATCGGACATACGGCGAGCAAGGTTTAACGCCTGCTGCATATCATCCAACAAAATGCACGTTTCCAAAATAATTGCTTCATCGCGAATGCGTGATCCAAAATTAGAATTGAACGGTGAAAAATCGTCCACTTGTGTTTTCAAATTATTCACGATTTGTCGCGCCACATCTTTTTTCCCCGAAATGGCATAAGTCGCAGCCAATTGCCATCTTGCTTGAAGCGACAAATTTTGTCGTTCTCGGAGTTTATTCATTGAAGCAAGATCGGGATCGCCAATCATGGCTAATGAATACAGGCGATACGTTTGAAGTAAGTCATCACGAAAATTCCCGCTGTTCCAAGCATTGATGCGACTTCTCTGATATTTTTTCCATTCGTGAATAAACGATTGAGAAACATTGTAACCCAAATCTCTCGCACAAGCCATGAAATGCCCCACATACGACGTTACCCATTCGTCGGCTTGCGAACTGCCGCTCCAATAACTGATGCCGCCTTCAGCAGTTTGCATGCTGTAAAGTCTTTTGATTACGGCATTGACATCTTCCTGAATATCTTGTTTCTGCTTGCTGCTGAGATTAACAAAATGATGCAAAAACAACTGCGGAAAAACTTGCGACGTGATTTGTTCGGAACAACCATGCGGATAAGCAAGCAAATACTGCAAACTGCTGCTCAGATTGACCGATGGAATGCGAGCGTATTCCATTTTGACTTGATTGCTCAGCTGATCCTCGTCAAATTCATAGTCAATATCTTGGCTTTCTCCGGGTTTGATTACGAAAGATTCGAAAACTGTAAGTACCGGATTCGGATTGCGAATTTCAATGTCAATCGTTTCTGTAGAAACTTCTTTTCCTGATGTTGCCGTTACCGTGATTTGGGCTCTGCCCGTTTGGTTTTTCGTTTTCAATTTGAAAAATACCAACTCATCACCAACGCCTTTGAATGAAACATTTTTTGAGGAACTTTCTAGTTGTAACAAATCGCTGCCTTTCACATCAACCTTAACATTGCGAATATCTTTATCCATCACAAACACATTCACAGGCATCAATACCTCTTCGTTCGGACCTAAAACACGCGGCAAAGTCGTCAGCACCATCAACGGATTTTGAACCGGAACAGTTTTTTCGGCTCTACCATAAGCCGGATTTTCGTTTGCCGCAACAACCATAACCCGCACAGAGCCGATGTAAGGCGGTAGTTGAAGTTTGTGTTGATTGGTTCTACCTTTTTGCAATTCGAATGGTCCTAAAAATTTAACAACGGGCTTAAATCGTTGACTGTTTTTGTCGGCATCGCGATTGACTTCATCACCACCACCAATGCTGAACAATGGTCTCAATTCTCCTGAAAACGCGCCTACAACGAGATTGTAGAGATCGAAAGTTTTCACACCCAACGCTTCTCGGGCATTAAATTCAGCATAAGGATTTGGCGTTTTAAAATTATTGATATCAAGCAAACCTTCGTCAACAATGGCAAGCGTGTAGGTCATGTTTTGTCTGTTGGCTTCTCCAACCGTTATGGTAAATTCTTTTTCCGTTCGTAAAACATCGGGCATACTGATGGTCGGTTTGAGTTCGCCAAGTGGATTTACCACCGTAACCGGAACAACGCCATACATGCGGATTGGCAAGTCGTTCACAGTTTGATCATGATGTTGCAACAACGTGATGTGAACATAAAAATTCGGCGCTAAATCCTCCGTAACTTTGAATTGAATCAACGTCGGTTCTTGATCTTTTGTCTCTACCCACCAGTGTTTCACCGAACGCGAGCCGTTTTCCAAAGATACCAACGCACGACCTTTTCCGCCTTTTCCGAGCGTGATTTTCACATCTTCGCCAACGTTATACGAACGCTTGTCTGTCGTGAAACTCAACATGGTCAAGCCTTGCGGATCATCCTGACGACTTCGACCGCCCCAATACGGATTATCCACGAAAATCTGCTTGCCCGTGGCATGTCCGCCTTTCGGATCTTTGATGTAAATCAGATAACGTCCCCAATTTTCGTCCGATGTTCTGAATGCAATGCGTGCTTTTCCATTTTTAATGGTAATTTTTTGATCAATCACGGGTTTCACATGATTACCATTGACTACAGAGGACAATCGTCCGTGATTTTCATCCTCATTCCACCACCAACTCCACTGCAAACGATAGGCTTTGTAAACCAATTCGCCCGACTGAATCGGATTGCCTTTTGCATCTAAAAAAACGACATCAAAATGGTGCGTTGTATCCGTTGAAAAAATATCGTAATCGCTTTGTTGGTGCACATTCAAGCCAACATAAGCGGGAAACGGCGAATACGGCAGCGAATTAATCGTCATGCTTTCACCCCCACCGCTTTCTTCAACCGTTGTGGTGAACGTTGCTGTGAGCATACCCGCTGCTGACTCGGCTTTCGGAAGATTGACCGTAAACGAACTTCGGCCGTTTTCATCTAATCGTCCTGTATGAATTTGGTCTTCGTAAGAAAAAATTTCGGAGGTTGGATTGTTGAAATTAAAAGACTCATAACCTTTAAATCGGGTCATTGTCGGGCTCAATCTCAAAAACATTTTTGTTCTCAAATCTCGTGCTACTGCACCATGCAGCCATTTCGCATCAAGATTGATTTTCAGATTAGATTGTAAAATTCGATCAGTTCCGAAATCTACATTTATTTTCAAACGGTTTGGTTTTATGGTTTCAACACGGAAATATTTTTCAAATCTCGCACCACCTACACTCACCACGGCACGCCACACGCCCGTAGGTGCCTGCTCTTCGGTTTTGAATGTAAAACTGTAAAAATTTCCAACCGGTCTGGTTTGCACAATTTTTCGAAAAAATTGTCCTTGTGGATTAAAAATATCCATCGTTACAGGATGTCCTTCGGGAATGGTTTTTTGACGATCTTCCAAAATGAACGTTAGGAAAATTTCGTCACCAGGACGCCAGATTCCGCGTTCGCCGTAGATAAAACCTTTCAACCCGCGTTGAATGGTTTTTCCGCTCACATCAAAACGGCTCAACGATAATTCACTACCATTATTCACCTTCAAATACCCTTTTTGATTGCCGTTCGTAACTTCAACAATAAACGCTTCGTTGCTTCGAACATCAAGCAAACAAAATCCGTTTCTATCGGTGTTACCCGTTGCAATCGGAGCAAGTTGAAAATTCAAAACTCGCACTCTTGCTCCGCTCAAAGGCTCGGTAGTTCTGATATCTTGAACAGTTACCAACATTTCCGAACCTTCGCCTTTTTTCGCGATTATACCGATGTTGGACGCAAATAAATTGGTGCTTACGAGAACATTTTCGCTCTGCATATAAAACATTGGATGACAGGGGTTGTTACGCTCACGCCAGTTGTAGTTGTTCCAATCGTATCGAATCGGATTGTAATAGCCATGCGGATTATTCCAATCTTCCATATCTTGGTCGGTTAAAACAAAATTATTTTCATCGAATGTCGTAAGCGAATTTTCCGACAAATCTTGCGTTTCGCCACCACATGGATAAAGCGAAAATTCAGGACGAATAATCAACTCGAAGCGATAAATAGCACCAGGTTCTTTTGCCATCAACGCCGAGAGATCAACCGCATAAGTGTTCCAATTTGCAAGATTTTTGCTTCTATCTTGATCCAAACGTAATATTTTTTTTGCAATCAAACGTCCCGAACGAGTCAAATTACTGGAACCGTCCATCGAATTATCTTGCAAAAACGAAAGAATATTGTGTTCGAAAATTCGGATAACTCGCATTTCCACAGCACGCAGATTAACCGCAGTAAACGACAGTAATAAATTTCTGGAATCAGGCAAAATCGTTCCACTTTTCAACAAACGCACAACTGGAATTTCGGGCGCTTTTTCCCAATTAAATGTATAATCTTCGCTCAATGTTTTTCCTGCAAAATTTTTGATATTTTTGTCAATTCGTCCTGAAACAACTTCGGGGAAAGAGGCTTCGGGAAAAATAGTTACCACATTTTTATCCGTTTTGAATGTGTAGCCATCAAAATTTAATTCGATCAAACCTCTCAAATCCTGCTTACCCAAAGGATCTGTAAAGAAAATTTTGACACAACGTTCGGGCTGCGTGTAACTTTGCGTGCGAATAACTTTAAACGTTTCAATGTTATGAATAACGACATCTTTTTCCGCTGTTTTCTTACTGCCGATAGCCTTTCCATCGCAAGTCAATTTCAAATTTTGATCTTTCGAAACACGCTCGATACTATCCACAAGAAATCTGAAACTAAGTCCATTTGCTGAACTCACCAATCGCGTCGGTAATAATTTACCGTCTAATTCCGCCTTAAAAAACGCTCTTGCTTCATTTTCCGTTACCACATCTGCAACAGAAACCTCAACAGTTGCGGAGTTCCAACGATTTTGATTATCGTGAATCGGTTGATAAAAAACGTCTTCTATCGAAAAATTCTGTTCTATGGTGAATACATCGAACGTAAACGTGTGATATTTTTTATCCAAATTTGGTATCACTTTTCCCAAATTGAAATTCACTTTGTAATGCGTGCCTTCTTTCAAAGGTTCATCAGGAGAAAATTCAATCAAACGCCTGCTCCTCCAAAACGCTTTACCTTTCACCGAAGGCGATAGCGTAAACAATTTGTCTTTGACTTCCGCAAAAAGTTCCACGTTCGGTTGGTCTTCCGCAAGTTCAATTTGAATAACCGCTTTTGTAGAAATCTGCCCCGATGTAAAACCGCTGATATAGCGGCTAAAACTTTGATCGACTTCGGTAATCGTTTTCTGCTTACACGCCGACAGTCCGATAACTATAATCGACACCGTCAACAACTTGATGAGTTGTGGTTTCATGATGATATTATGGTTTTATTTGTTTTATAATTTGATTAAAATTATGTTGCAAAACAGTTTTATCTTCTTCGGTAATATAACTATTATGAGCAACAAGATTGCGTATATTTCCCAATTCATCAACTTTTACAGTTAGCCATTGCTGATTTGGAAATAACGATTGAAAACAAGTCCAATTATTAGTTATTATATCGGCAAGATCTTTAAAATCCAAATAAAAAATATCGCTACTACCTCTAACACTTAACCATTTATTTTTTGATTCCGTACCTTTTCTATTTTCTATATTCGTCCGAATCTTTGACGGAATTTGAATTTGAGAAAAATAATCATTACCAAATTTTTCGACTAATGTTTTTTCTATGAATATTCTCAATGAATTTTCCACATAATAAAGATACAAATATGTTTCTGCCATTTCTTTTCCTTTTGCTTTTATATCGTCTGGCAAAAGATTATCTAACTTTGTTTGAACATCATCTATATTTACTATATTTGGCTCTTCCAAAAGAGCACTAATTTCGACACAAGTAACATCTAATCCTGTTTCTTTTGGCATCACAGCATCGCATATTTGTTTTAACAAACTTTTTTTGCGTTCATCGAATTCAGTAATGTTTTGTGGTTGGACTTTAATATGTATAGTTGTGCAATAGGAATTTGCACGGTTTCCATATTGTCCAAAATGTACAGAAATACTACATTTGCTATTACTCAAAAAGAATGCAATTAGTTTATGTTGAAAATCAAGACTTGCTTGTAATGCTTTCATTACTGCATCATAATACTGTTTTTCATCAGGTTTTTTATATGTAAATTCGCTCATAGTAGTTCTCTGATTTTTTGCAAAGTTACGAATAATTTTTGAATTGCTATCCGCACGGACGTTCACGTCCGTGCGGATAGCAACACGAAGGCAGGATTTTCCTGCCTTTTTTTGTTGTACTATTTCTTAAAAAAGTGTTAAAACTGCTTGGTTTTTGTTAAAACTCGTTAACATTTCTTGGTTTGTTGATTTTTTTGGCGTAATTTTGCAAGAAAATTCGGGCTGAAAGCCCATCATACTCCAACCCAAGGCAACGCCTTGGGATCAAGAATACCCAACAAACTAAGGGCTGAAAGCCCGATATAATCATGTCACAATCCCTCTCAAAACTCTGCGTTCACATCATCTTCCACGTCAAAAACAATCGAATCCTAATTCGCCCTGAAGATGACCAAGAACTTTACGCCTACATCGGTGGTATCATTAAACAAAGTGCTTCCGTTCCTATCAAAATCAATGGGACGGAAAATCATATTCACATTTTGTCCACGATGTCGAAAAATCTATCGTTGTCAAAATTTGTTGAGGAAATCAAAAAGAATAGCAGTCGTTGGATTAAAACCAGAGATAACTATTACAAAGATTTTGCATGGCAAGGTGGGTATGCAGGATTTTCGGTTAGTCAATCGGTGATTGCAACTGTGGCAAATTATATTGATCGGCAAAAGGAACATCATCGAAAATTGTCGTTTGAAGAAGAATATATCTTGTTTCTACAGAAGCATGCGGTTGTGTTTGATGAGAATTATTTGTGGACGTGATTATGTCGCCCTTTCAGGGCTCAGACAGGAATGGGTGCTCTGATCTCATCCCAAGGCGCTGCCTTGGGTTGGAGTATGATGGGCTTTCAGCCCGCTCTCCCTTTAGCGAAATGTGCAACTGTTTGCGCAGATGTCCACGTCTGTATGTAAATCGCACTCATAACCTATAATTCATAACTCATAAACAAAAAAACGAAACGCTTTGCGTTTCGTTTTTTGTAATTTACACGAATAAAGATTACACCGTTTCGATAGCCTCAATAATCAATTTAATGGCTTCGCGAAAATCTGCTTCGCTGATCACCAATGGTGGTGCAAAACGAATGATATGACCATGCGTTGGTTTCGCCAAAACACCCAAATCGCGCATTTTCATGCACACGTCCCAAGCCGTTTTACCGTTCATTGTTTTAATCACAACAGCATTCAACAAACCTCTACCGCGAATCAATTCGATACGCTCAGATTTACATTTTGCCATTTCGTCGCGGAAAATTTTTCCAAGTTCTTCGGCTCTTTCAGCGAGTTTTTCTTCTTTAACAACGTCTAACGCAGCCATTGCAACCGCACTTGCAAGCGGGAATCCGCCAAACGTCGAACCGTGTTCACCCGGTTTGATATTCAACATCACCTCATCGTCGCACAATACGGCAGATACCGGAATAACGCCACCCGAAAGGGCTTTCCCAAGAATCAAAACATCCGGACGAACACCTTCGTGATCGCAGGCCAAAAGTTTTCCTGTGCGCGCAATACCTGTTTGAACCTCGTCAGCAATAAACAATACATTGTGTTTTTTACACAATTCGTGAACTTTTTTCAAATAACCTTCATCCGGAACGAAAACGCCAGCTTCGCCTTGAATCGGCTCTGCCAAAAATGCTGCAACTTTTTTGCCATGCTCGTTCAAAATGTTTTCCAACGCTTTCACATCATTGTACGGAATGCGTTTGAAACCCGGCATTAGCGGACCATAATTTGCATAAGAATCGGGATCGTTCGACATCGAAACAATCGCCAACGTGCGTCCGTGGAAGTTTCCTTCGCAACAAATAATCAACACATCATCATTCGGAATGCCTTTATTTACAACACCCCAACGACGCGCCAATTTCAACGCCGTTTCAACGCCTTCAGCGCCTGTATTCATCGGCAACATTCTTTGGTAACCGAAATATTCGGTCATGTATTTTTCGTAACCACCAAGCGTGTCGTTGTAGAATGCGCGTGAAGTCAACGTAAGCGTTTTTGCTTGTTCACACAAAGCGTTCACGATTTTTGGGTGACAATGTCCTTGATTTACGGCAGAATAAGCCGACAAGAAGTCATAGTAACGTTTTCCTTCAACGTCCCACACAAAAGCGCCTTCGCCCTTGCTCAAAACGACCGGTAGAGGATGATAATTGTGAGCGCCATAACGCTCTTCCATTGCGATTAATTGTTCTGTTTTTGTCATGATATACTATTTTTTAGTTTGTTTATTTTCTAAAGATACAGACTTTCCCAAAATTACGAATTTGCAAAGATACGAAAAAAAACATAATAAACAAAAAATTTTGTATCTTTGTAGAATGAAACGCATATTTATTTTACAACTGCTTTTTTTTGGTCTGATTCCGAAAGAGTTATCAGCACAGCCGTTTCGTTTTGAAAAAAGATTCGATATACAGGTTAACGACTCACTTGGAAACCACATTAAACAGCCATGGGTAGGCGGTTTAAATGCTTGTATCATGGGTGAAATAGATTTGAATTTCGACGGAAAACCGGACTTGGTGGTGTATGACCAACATGCTGAAAAATTTCTTACATTTCTGAATTTCGGTGTCGGAGAAAATGGATTAAATGATTATCGCTATGCACCACAATATGAAGCGTGTTTTCCGAAAATTACACCGCGTTTGAATAAAGTGATGTGGTTTCAACTCGTTGATTTCAATGGCGATGAATTACCGGATTTATTTGTCTCCGATGGTCTTGGACGTGTTGTAGTGTATAAAAATGTGAGTCAAAATTCAACTGTTAAATTCGAACTTTTTATTCCGATATTACAGCAGGAACTTTCTAATGGATTGTATATGGATTTGTATTTTTCATCACTCACGTTTCCGCATTTTGTAGATATTGACGACGACGGCAATTTGGATTTGTTAGTTTTTGGAGGAATGAATGGGACTACGCTGCATTACTACAAAAACCGAAGTATGGAAAGATATGGAAATGCTGACAGTTTAGATTTTATTTTGTACGATGAGGAATGGGGATGTTTTAGGGAGAGTGGTGTTTCGAATCAAATCCTATTGAATACTTGCGATGGAGAAAAAAGGTACAGGGTCGTTTCGACTACGCTCAACGACCGGTGGCTGAGCGTAGTCGAAGCCACCTCGCACCTCATGCCTAAACACGGCGAAGGTTCTACAATTTTTGCCATCGACTTTAACAACAATGGGATGTACGACTTGTTACTGGCGGATGGCGGATTTCCAACCATCACTGCGCTATACAACGGCGGTACGACCGAAAAAGCGAGAATCACGCATGTAGATTCGGTGTTTCCGAGACAAAGCACACCCGTCAAATTGTTGAATTGTCCTGCTGTTTCGGCGATTGATGTGGACAATTGCGGTGTGAAAGAATTGATTTTTTCGCCATTCAGCGCAGTGGATTTTTCAACTGAAAGTTATGCGTCGAATTGGGTTTACAAAAATATGTCGCCTGCCGGAACTGCCGATTTTCAGTTGATTTCTCAACGTTTTTTGCAAGATGAAATGTTGGATTTTGGAATGGGCGCTTATCCGACAGTTGTGGATATTGACGGCAATGGCTTGTTGGATATTGTGGTTGGAAATTATGGTATTATTGATTCTGCGTGGGAAGAATTTGGCGTGTGGAAATCTCGATTTGTTAGCGATTTGATACTTTTGAAAAATATCGGTACGCCAACCGAACCGAAATTTCAAATGTATCCGCTGACCTTAACGCCAAAACTTGACTTTGTAGGCGCAGTGCCAACATTTGGCGACATTGATAATTGCGGAAAACCTGAACTTCTGATTGGTACGGAAAATGGCGAAATTCGATTGTATAAAATGCAGGAAACAGAAGGGCTTCATTTCATATTGACAGACTCTAATATCTTGCAAGAAAACATCGGCAAATTTTTAGCCCCTCAGCTTTTCGACCTCAATGGCGATGGACTTTTAGACTTGGTTGTTGGAAGTCAAATTACCACTTGGCGCGAGGGCTCAAACGTGTATTTTAAAAATAGCATTACCTATCTGCAAAATATCGGAACTCCTGAAAATCCTGAATTTATGCTCATCACAGACAGTTTAGGCAGAGTCGATGTGAGCGCTCCAAATCGTTTGATAAATGAAGGTTACAGCAAACCTTGTTTTTTTAGAGATGCCGATGGAAACACGCATTTGTTTTGTGGAAATGAAGCCGGAAACGTATTTCATTACACTGATATTGATGATAATTTACATGGAACGTTTCGTCGATTGGATAATGTGAAATATTTGTTAAACGACCGAGTTTCGGAGATTTTCGAAGGCACGTTTACAGCTATTGCAGTTGGAGATTTCAACAACGATGGTATTTTAGACATGGTTGTGGGTAATCATCGCGGCGGATTGGCGTTTTTTTATGGAATTTCGCAGTGGCCGGTTAAAAATGTTGACCCTGTAGAGACGCACGGCCGTGCGTCTCTACGAATATACCCAAATCCCGTTCAAGATTTTCTATTCATTCAATCCGAAGAAAATTATCAAATGCGATGTGAAATTTCAGATGTACAAGGTCGAGTAGTGCGTCCGCTACAAACTGTAAAAAATGGTGAAGGCATAGATGTAACAATGCTTACAAGAGGAAATTATGTGCTGAGAATCGTCGTAAAAAACCAAGTTCATGCTCTAAAATTCGTAAAAAATTAATAAAAATTTGACTAAATCAAAAAAAAATCGTATCTTTGCACTCCCAAAAATGATTGCGAGGTAGCTCAGTTGGTTAGAGCGTCGGATTCATAACCCGGAGGTCACGAGTTCAAATCTCGTTCTCGCAACTAAAATCTAAAATCGGATTTGGAATTTAAGGTTCCGTAGCTCAGCTGGATAGAGCAACAGCCTTCTAAGCTGTGGGTCGGGCGTTCGAATCGCCCCGGAATCACCTGAAAAACAAGCCTTTCTGAAAATTTTCTGAGAGGCTTTTTCTTTTCCTACAAAAAAACTACAAAAAAATCGAGTTTTTGGATATTTATTGATATTGTTCATAACTTTTGAGACGGTTTTTGGTTTTGGTTGGTGATTTTCTTCCTTTTTGACTTTTCGAAAAGGACATTAACAGCGAATCAGCCTTTCACAAACTTTGAAATTTTTGTAATACTCGTTGCTGTCGGAGATAGTTTTTCCGTAATTATTGATTCGATTGAAACAAATATGACAATGTGGATGCTCCTTGTCGAAATGGCGAACGATAACAAACTGCGTTTCGGTTATTCCCATTTCAGTTAGATATTTTTTGGTGATTTCTGCCATTGTTTCGTTAGACAATTTTTCAAAATCCTCTTTCACGAAATTTAGAGAGATGTGTCCGACCTTTTTTGATACACGATTATTAAAATTTAATAATTTAGGCTGTAATTTTGTTGCAAAAATACGCATTATTTTCGACAAAACTAAATATATTGTTGGCTTAAAGTATAGAAAAAATTGTAGTTATAGCCAAATATAATTTATGCGGCAGAGTAATATATTCCATAATTTTCCTTATTTGACAACACTTTGCTGTTTCTAAAATAAACTTTAGATTACTTGCATCAAAGTAAATTACATATCTTCCATAGAAAGTCCAATGTGAAACTTTTTGTAGGTACTATGTATATTTGATAGGTTTTCTGATTTTTCTATCAATGTAGGTATATTGATTCTTGATTTTTTACGCTTGACTTCAAAGAATGAAATCTGTTTTTTCAAATCGTTTACAGCTACAATATCTATTTCATTGACATTTTTTCCGCTTTCCCAATAATTCCCAATCATTGAAAATTTCTTGCCTTCGATGAGTTTTTGCATAAAGTATTTTTCTAAAACCAAACCGCTATACGTTGTATAATCTCGTTCGACAATCTCCCGAACATAGTCGTAATTGCCTATTTTTATAGCACTCGCATATTTGTAGATAAACCTAAACCAAAAGTTCAAAAAATTATCTTCGATTACATATCGCACCTGTTTTGTACCTTGTTTTGAAAACGCAGGACGATTTTTTCGAATCAAATTAAAATCGTTTTCCAATCGCTCTAAATATCCGCCAATAGAGATGTTCAGAATAGATTCTATCTCACTTCTTGTGTTGATTGAGGAGGCAATCAGCGACAAAACAGAAAAATAAATTCCATAATCTTTTCCAAATTCTTCGATTAAAACTTGTTTACCTTCTTCCAAAAAATAAGATTGGTCTCTGAAAATCTCACTCAACATTTTTTTCAACGTAAAACATTTTTTATTCACAAAAAGTTCTACATATTTCGCTACACCTCCTGTAAACAGATAGAAAGCCAAAAGATCCTCTGATGTATATTTTGGATGATAATCATTCAAGATTTCCTTGATTGTTTGGATGTCGAAAGCTCGCACAACTATTTTTTCAGTTTGTCGTGCAAACAAAGGCTCTTTTGAATGCTCGAAAATCTTTTTCATCATCGAATACATCGAACCACAGAGAATTAAGTTTATTTGACTCTCATTTTTGTTGCTGTCCCAGATATTTTGCATTTCGCTGTAAACGGCAGGATTGATGTTGTAAAATTCCTGAAACTCGTCTAAAACAACGGTAAAATGGCGTGTTTTAGAAAGCTCCATCAGATAAGCAAATAGTGCCTTGAATGTTTTGATTTCGCCAAAAAATTGCACTTGAAGTGCTGTTTCTATTTCGCGAACAAACTCTTCGCAAAGTAAAACTTCACTTTTTCTTGACACAAAGAGATAAACCGATGGTTTTTCCTCAATAGTTTTTTTGAGAAGCACTGTTTTTCCGATTCGTCTTCGTCCGACAACCATCGTCATTTGTGCCGAATTTGAAGAGTTTTTCCAAATTTCGTTGAAAAGCCGAATTTCTTTTTGTCTGTTATAGAGTTTCATAACCAATATGTTGTCGTTGTTTATTTAGAATTGCAACCGACATTACTGTAATGGTGGTTGCAATTGCAAAGATACAGTTTTTTTTCTGATTGACCAAATTTTTTTTTGATTTTATCCAAATGGTGTCCCTCAAGGAATTAAAAAAATAAGGTAAATTTAGACGCATGCGTCTAAATTTCCATACGTATGAAAATTTTGAATTGCACATATTGCCCAATAATTGCCCAATCGTTGCCCAAATTGCCCAATTATTGATTTTATCCGACATATCGGTCGTTTGACAGTCGTTTCGGTCGTTTATTTGAATTCTTTATTCTTTAATTAGATAGTCTGTGTCTGTCGAATTGATAATCCTTTTATTGCCAAATAATTATTGGTTTTTGAATCCAAAATTTTGTACGCATTGTCCAGACTTTGCCCGCTTTTTGCCCACTTATTTAATTTCGTAAAGAGGCTTATGCAAACAAATGTCCTAGTGAAACCACATTCACACCATCTTTTCGTGTGTATGACGATGTGCCGGCAATCAGAACATTCAAAGAAACGCATTGAGCAGCCTTTTCAGGTGTTAAGCGTGTAAGGAGTTTTTGTAGATTATTGGCAGCTTCGTCAATGGATTTTGTTGAGCCAAGTTTAATTTCAAACGCAGCCCACGTTTCGTTTGGTAATTCTACAATAGCGTCGATTTCCAAACCCGACGAATCTCGATAATGATAAACTTTTCCGTCGAGCGTATCTGCATAAATTCGTAAATCACGAATTGCCATAGATTCAAAAAACACTCCGAAAGCATCGAAATCATTAAGTAATCCGGTTGGTAAAATTCTCAATGCTGCTGTGGCAATCGATGTGTCCACAAAATGCCATTTAGGTTTAATGCGTTGTTGTACCGATGAGCGAATATGCGTTTTCCACGCAGGTAATTCTTCCAATACAAAAATTTCGGAAAGTTGATCAAGATATTTTCTTACCGTACTTGTAGCTATTGACGATTGGTCGATAATACCTGTTTCTGTGGCTAATTTTTCAAGAGAGGATTCAGTTGATATATTGCGAGAAAGAGAGCGTATCAATGCGGAAATGCGTTCGGGCGTTGGCGGTGCGGATAACGTTCGCATATCCACATAAGCGATATTTTCCACATAATCAATCATAGCTTCTTGTGCAATTTCAGGCGTTTCGTTTATTAACGCAGGCATTCCACCACGAACAATCAAATTTGCGTAACCCTGAATTTCAACGCCACCAAGTCCTCCGATTTGTGTGTTTTTTATGAATAGATCATTAAAGTTTACGGCTTTTATGCTTTCGTTACTCTCTGCGAGCGACATGGTACGCAACGTCAGTCGTGCAATACGTCCTGCACCGGTATGTGCAGAAATGTCGTCACTTGGACTTGTCGAACCAGTCAAAATAAATTGTCCTTTTTCGGAACGGTGATCAATTTCGGCACGTACTGCATTCCAAATACTTGGTACAAGTTGCCATTCGTCAAGCAAGCGAGGAGTATCACCTTGAAGCACGATTTGAGGTGCAAGTATTGCCTGCTCTCTGATTTGTTCCGATTCGTCAAGTCGTACAATACTTGCGGCATAGTGCATTGCAGTTGTTGTTTTACCACAAAAACGAACACCTTTTAATAAAATTCCTCCTGTTGACTTGAGTTTTTTCTCTATTTTTTGATCTAACAAACGTTTATTGTAATTCTTCATATATCAATGTTTTAGTAAGTAAAAGTTGATTTTGTATGATTTTCATGTTCGATTTTGTATGATTTTCAACTTTGATTTTGCAAAAATACGCATTATTTTCGACAAAACCAAATGTTTTTCGTTTTTATCCAAATGAGGTCAATAATCGTGCATTTTTCTCTCGTTCTTCGGTCTCAAAACTCGCCAAATAATTTTCAGTAGTTTTCAAATCCGTATGCCCTAAGCTTTCGCTGATGAAAGCGATGTTTGCACCGCTACGTTTCAGAACAGTTGCGTAAGAATGTCGTGCTGTGTAAGTGGTTACTTTCGGAATGCCAAGTGCATCGGAAATACGCTTCATGCGTTTGTTGGTACGTTTGATAACGTCTCGTGCCATTTTAAATTCTTCTTCCGGCGTTTTACAATCGCACAAATACGGAAAGATATAGTTGTCGGGAAGTTGTACGGGGTTGCCGGTACGATTGATGATTTCTCGCATTTCATTGGTCAAGTAAGCAACAACGGTTTTCTTTTTCTTTAAGGTGTTGATAGTTTTTCCACGAAAAAATGAGATTTCATTGCCGTCGATATTTTTGAATTTCAATCGCAGAATATCGCTAAAATTCGCACCGTTGCAGAGATACGAGAATATCCACAAATCTTTGTATTCGGAAATTGTCGGATCGGTTAAACTTTCAAATTCAAAAATCTGTTTGATTGTTTGCAACGGCAACGCCATTTTCCGACCTTCACCTGTTGGTATTTCATACTTCCCACGACCGAAAGGGTAGAACGAGCGATCCAATTTTTCGGCTGTTATGACATCATTCATAATAGCTCGCAAACACCGAAGATATATACTAATTATAGTGTAAGAACGATTGTTTTCTAACATATATCGTTCAAATTTTTTCAACCAATCAGTCGTTATATGTTTTAGATCAAGTTTTCTCGAATCAAATTTTTCGAACTTTTTTAATGCAAGGTCGTAAGTTTGAGCTGTGCCAAACTGGTTATTTTCTTTCAATTTTGCAATCTTTTTTTCGAAACATTCTCTAATTAACAAACTCTCGGAAACGCCCAGCTGTCGCTCAATATTGTCGAACGAAAATTTATTCTTTTCGAGCAAATGGTCAATAATTGCTTTGAATTTGTAGAACGTACCTTCCAAACTTTGTCGTTTTTCTAAAACATCTTTTTTCTTACACGTAAATAATTGTGTAAAGTCTTCATCGGTTAGACTGACACCAGTTGGGAAATACTTACGTTCTCTGCGAAAACAAACCACGAGTTTGATTGTTTTCGAATTGTCTTTTGCGACGTATCTGTTTTCACGAAACAGATTTAAAGTAACGCCTTCTTTTGTGTAACTTAACATTTTTTTGTAATTTTGAGTAAATAATCTTTTTTTTGTATCTTTGTATTCGTAAATCGATAAACTATCACAAAGTTACGACAAATTTTTCTACACACAAACTACACACAACTATCCGAAAACACCACTTATTAACAAAAAACCGTATGACAAGAACACTATGTAAAAGCGTATTATACAGCGATTTATAAAAAACGATAAATTTCGAAAACCTCTGAAAATCGCGTCTGGAGCGACTTCTAAGCTGTGGGTCGGGCGTTCGAATCGCCCCGGAATCACAAAAAACGCAAAAATATGACTAAAATTTGGTCATTTCATTTTTTTTTCGTATCTTTGCACTCCAATTTTCAAAACGCAATAGAGCAATGGCAAAGAAAATCAAAGAAGCACGAATTCAAGTGATCCTCGAATGCACCGAACACAAAACAAGTGGAATGCCCGGTACATCTCGCTATATCACTACAAAAAACAAAAAAAACACTCCCGATCGTTTGGAGATTAAAAAGTATAATCCCATCTTGAAAAAGATGACCGTTCACAAAGAAATTAAATAAGTTTAAGATATGGCAAAGAAAGCAGTTGCAACCTTGAGAACCGCCGGCGCCGGCAAGAATTTTGCTAAAGTGGTGCGCGTGGTAAAATCACCGAAAACCGGTGCTTATACCTTTAAAGAAGAAATCATCGCAAACGATGATGTTAAGGCTTATTTCGCAAAACATAAATAGTCTGTCTTCGTAAATTTAAACCTACAAAGCCTCAATTTTGGGGCTTTTTTTATAGATAACTATGGCACTTTTCAAATTCTTCTCCAAAGAGAAAAAAGACGAACTCCAACAAGGGTTAGACAAAACCAAAACGTCGGTATTTTCCAAACTGACCAAAGCCATCGTCGGAAAATCGCACGTAGACGATGATGTATTGGACAATTTGGAAGAAATCTTGATCACATCAGACGTTGGCGTAGCAACCACGTTGAAAATTATCGAACGCATTCAACGTCGCGTGGCTAAAGATAAATATGTTGGTGTGAATGAACTCAACAAAATTCTTCGTGAGGAAATAGCAAACTTATTGAGCGAATCGGAACACGGAGCACAAACGGATTTTTTGTTGCCAAACCATTCAAAACCCCACGTAATTATGGTTGTTGGCGTGAATGGCGTCGGGAAAACAACCACCATCGGCAAGTTGGCACATCAGTTCAAACAAGCGGGGCACAATGTGATATTGGGCGCTGCCGACACGTTTCGTGCTGCTGCGATCGACCAACTGAAAGTTTGGGCACAACGCACCGATGTCCCGATTATAGCACAAGAAATGGGAAGCGATCCTGCTTCTGTGGCGTTCGATACGCTGAAATCTGCCGTAGCCAAGCAATCCGACGTTGTAATTATCGACACGGCAGGACGTTTGCACAATAAAGTTAACCTGATGAACGAATTGTCGAAAATTAAAAGTGTAATGCAAAAAGTTGTACCCGATGCGCCACACGAGATTTTGTTAGTGCTCGACGCTTCAACCGGACAAAACGCCATAGAACAAGCCAAGCAATTTTCCGAAGCAACGAATATCAATGCGTTGGCATTAACCAAACTCGACGGAACTGCCAAAGGTGGCGTCGCTATTGGTATTTCCGACACTTTGAAAATTCCGATTAAATATATCGGTTTGGGTGAAAAAATGACCGATTTGCAGGTTTTCGATAAAACAGAATTTGTAAACACCTTGTTTGAATAAATTATGGCAACGATCAGATTACTATCGCTTGGATGTTCGAAAAATACTGTGGATTCGGAAGTTATTCTCGGAAATCTACACGCTGCAGGACACGAAATTTTAGACGAAAACTCAGTCAAAAATCCACAAATCATCATCATCAATACCTGTGGTTTTATTGGTGACGCCAAAGAAGAGTCCATTCAATACATTCTTCAAACGGAGCACTTAAAAAAGAAACACCGCATTGAGAAATTGATTGTGATGGGCTGTTTGGTGCAACGTCATCGTGATGAATTGACACACGAATTTCCGTCCGTTGACGCATGGTTTGGCGTTCATGAAATGGACGAATTGTTGAAATTCTTGTCTGAAGATTTTGAAAAAACGAATGTTCACACGCGCTTACTTTCGACGCCTGAACATTACGCATACCTCAAAATTGCTGAGGGTTGCGACCGCTCGTGTTCGTTTTGTGCAATTCCGTTGATTCGTGGAAAACATATTTCGCGCTCGATAGAGGATTTGGTTGAAGAAGCGAAAATCCTTGCCAATAAAGGCGTTCGGGAAATCATTTTGATTTCGCAAGATGTTACGTATTACGGTGTGGATTTGTACGGTTCGAAAAAAATCGCTGAACTCACGCAAAAAATTTCCGAAGTGGATGGTATCGAATGGGTGCGGTTGAATTATTTGTATCCACATCAATTCCCGATAGATTTATTGGACGTAATGGTTGAAAATCCGAAAGTTTGCAAATATATCGACATTCCGTTTCAACATATTTCCACACGAATTTTGCAATCCATGAAACGGGCTTCAACGAAAGAAGAAACCTACAATTTAATCCAAACCATTCGCGAAAAATTGCCGAATGCAGCCTTGCGAACTACGCTAATCGTAGGCTATCCTGGTGAAACCGAAGAAGAATTTGAAGAATTGAAAACCTTTGTGAACGATGTAAAATTCGATCGCTTGGGCGTTTTCAAATACTCTGCGGAAGAAGGAACATCAGCATTTGAGTTGGAAGACGATATCTCGGAAGAGTTAAAACAAGAGCGAATGGATGAACTCATGGAAATCCAACAAGAAATTTCACTTCAAAAAAATCAAAACAAAATCGGCAAAAAACTCCATGTTTTAACCGATCGTTTCGAGGGCGAATACGTTGTAGGACGCACCATGCAGGATTCTCCCGAAGTAGATAATGAAGTGCTGATTTTAGATGAAGATGAGGTTGTTGAACTCGGAAAATTTTATGATGTAGAAATCACAGAAGCCGACGCTTTTGATGTAATAGCAAAAGTTTGCTAAATTATAACTTTTTTACCATTAAATAATCCTCGTGATTGGCATGGTCGACCCGTTCTCCCGCAATGTCATATCCTAATCGTTCGTAAAAACGCACGGCAGGATTATTTTTTTGCACGGAAAGCGAAGTTCGTTCATATCCACGCTTCTGTAGCAACTCGAAAAGAGTTTTCATCATTTTGCTCCCAATTCCATGTCCCCGCCAATTCGGCAAAACGGAAATTGCAAGTTCGGGTGTTTGGTCATCAATGTTTCCGTATGCGGGAATTATCCGTGTCCACGCTGCACCAACTATTTTTCCATCTAATTCCGCTACCACACAACAATCATCTTTTCCACCGAAATCCCTGATATAAATAAAGATTTCCGGTTCAAAAATTATTTCACGTGGTAGCAATTCTTCTCCAGGCGGTAGAAAAATCGAGTTGTATAGAAAGTCCTCTAAAATTGGATATTCATGGTCTGAAATTGGACGGATTTTTAAATTTGTCATTTTTTCTTTTTTGCAAAGGTACGAAAAAAGTTGAAAATGGCATGGGGATTCCTCGACTTCGCACACTTCGTTTCGCTCGACATCCCCTTGCTATTATGATTATGCAAAAAAAAATCACAAAAAAGTTTACTTTTAAAGAAACTTTTCGTATCTTTGCATTGTCAAACTATAAAAATGAAAAAAAGATTTGAAGTTATATTGTTAGATGAAGTTCGTGATTTTTTGCGAAGTTTAGACGATAAACACCACGAAAAAATACTTTACAATATTCGTAAAACACAAGTGGAAAACGATCCCGAACTTTTCAAAAAGTTGACGGACGACATTTGGGAATTTAGAACTCTGTATGAAGGCATGCAATATCGGCTTCTTGCCTTTTGGGACAAGACCTCTACAACAGAAACATTGGTAATTTCAACTCACGGATTTATCAAAAAACAGAGCAAAGTTCCCAACCAAGAAATTCAAAAAGCACATCAAAGTCGAGCAAAATATTTTAAAGATAAACAACAAAAAACAAAGAGAGATGAAAACTTACACTTTAGACGAGGTACAAGACGAACTTATCGGCAAAATCGGAACTCCAAGACGCGACCAATATGAGTACGAACTCCAAATGGATTTGATAGGCTCTGCCATCAAACAAACACGCCAAGAACGCAATATGACCCAAGAGGAATTGGGAAAACTTATTGGTGTTCAAAAATCTCAAATCTCACGAATTGAGAACCATACAAGCAATGTAACGATGAACACCTTATTGAAAGTCTTTACCGCCTTAAAAGCAAAAATTAAACTGCAAGTTGAACTACCTAATATTAATGTAAGCGTTGGATAAAAAAAGATACAAAATAGTTATATTATTGACTTCTCCGTAACTCTGTTATTTTTCATTTGCAAAAATAGTGTTTTTTATGTTCAAAACTATTTTTTTACAAATTTGCAATATGGATATCCGCTACAACCGTAAAATGAACCATATTTGCCCTCTCGTAACATAAGTATTTTAACACATCTCGGACAAATGTTGTTCGCTATTCTTCGCTGTAATCTGTAAATATTGTCTACGTGTTTTTCGTTTGTTAGTTTCGGGTTATTCTTACAATCAATTAATCTTTGATAAAAATTATCTATTTCTGTCGAGGTAAGTATTTCATCCATGTCTTGATTGAGCCATTTTCTCATATCTGAAATTGAACCGACTTTCTCGTTGAAATTTGTCATTATTTCGGCTTCTGGAAAACAAATGATAGATATGAAACAATCTTTTCTACCAATAATTTTGCTTAATGCATAAATTTTGCTCTTATTTTGTAGAATTGGATTATAAAATTTGTTTTTCATTTTACCGTAATTCAGGACTTGTGTCCACTCTTTACGCTTGTCATCGCCGTAAATCAAACCTGAATAGTTTTTGGTTTCAACTACAAATATTCCTGTTTTGCGTATAACTAAATGGTCTATTTGATATGATCTTCCTTCGCTAAATAGCAATAAATCGTTGATAACATATTTTTCGCTTGTTATGTTATCTCCCAAATTTGATCCTACTATCATTTCGCCAATTTCTCCTTTCCTTGTTGCGCAAACTTCTCCTTTCCATTTTGGGAAAATTCCCCCTTTCGTTTTTGAGGATTTAAAAAGGAAACTTAAAACGATTAAAAGTACGAAAACGACTATGAATAATGCTTCCATTAAATTTTAAATTTTGTTGTACTATCAATATATTGTGTCCGTGAAGACTATTGTAAATTGTCTGTTTTGTTGTTGACTGTCCCGTTACCATGTTGCCACCGCTGTTGTCCGTGCGTTGCCTCTAACTCAAAAATACGCGCAAAGACACAAAAAAAATCTCAAATAGCAAGACGATTCCTCACTTCGTTCGGAATGACGGTATAAAAGCCACTTTATAAACTTTATGAACTTTACAAACTTTACAAACTTTATAAGCTAAAAAAATGAAACACGTTTCAATTTTTTTTCGTACCTTTGCAAAAATTTGATTATGCAACAAAAATCAACATACCGCTTTGTTTCGTTGAAAGAGCCGTCTTTGCGAGAACTTTCGATGATTATGAAAGAATTGGCTATTGAGGCAAGAGAAACCTCAAAAATTGCCGAACAACGATTTTTTCGCGAAATAACAGAACGTATCAATAAGAAACGTAAGTAATGAAAAAAAAAACTGTCCTTATTGTGATAGCAGGTCCAAACGGGTCGGGAAAAACGTCTATCACATCTAAAATTTTAAAACACGAATGGACAGAGTCGTGCGCTTATATCAATCCTAATGTTATTGCACAAGAGAAATTTGGCGATTGGAATTCGCCCGAGGCTGTTAAAAAAGCCGTTGTATTTGCTCAAAAACAGCGCGAACAATGTATAGCAAACAACGAAAATTTGATTTTTGAAACGGTTTTATCAACACAGGAAAAGGTTGATTTTATTGCTCAAGCCAAGAAAAAAGGTTATTTCGTACGATTGTTTTTTGTTTGTACAAATTCCCCAAAAATCAATGCTTTTCGAGTTGCAGCACGTGTTTTGAAAGGCGGACACGATGTGCCAATTTCTAAAATTATCAGTCGTTACAGTAAATCTACGGAAAACGCAGTAGATATTGCAAAAGTTGCCGATCGTGCTTATTTTTATGATAATTCCGAAAACAACGAAGAGGCAAAATTATTGTTTCGATTGTCCGATGGAAAGATTTACAAACGATATTTTTCGTTGAAATCTTATTCTTGGGCTAAACCAATTTTTGATTTTTTTAATTATTAATTAAAATTATACAAGATGAAAAAAAATCTCCTTCTCTCAACCCTAATTTCGGCTTCACTTTTGCTAAACGCACAAACACAAAGCGGTAATGTAAGCAGCTTTTCAAACAATCCGTCTTACCAAAACACTCCAAACGACCAAGGAACAGGTTTTCAAAGAGGAAATTTACGTTTTGGCGGAACTTTTGGCTTGATGTTTGGGGATATTACGATAATTGATATTTCGCCGACCGTGGGTTATCAATTCACGCCCATGTTTCAGTTGGGCGTGGGTGTTATCTACAATTATTATTCTGAGAGATTGCTCGATGGCAGGAAATTTTCCATGAGTGCCATCGGTGGAAATTCGTATGTTCAATTCAGTCCGATTAAATTCTTCTTTTTACGTGCTGAATACGGCATTTTAAATCAAGAAGTTGATTTCTGGGGAAACAGAAGAAACGAATGGGTGCAATACCCATTGGTAGGTGGAGGTGTGTTTATGCCGATTGGACAAAGCGGTGGATTATCTGCATCATTGCTGTGGAATTTGAATGATACAGATTGGTCTGTTTATGGTCAAAATCCGATTTTTCGCATTGGAGTTGTGTTTGGATTGTAAAAAAGATATTACCAATTATTAACAAACAGACCGAGGTTTCCAAATAAATGCGTATTTTTGTGGCATAAATTAAAACGTAAGGGCGAGTTTCACACTCGTCCAACAAATAATAAAAACAAAAAACGCATGGAAGACATGGAACATGGCAGAGGAGAAATTTTCTCAAAAGCCATAAGAGCAGGCAAACGCACGTATTTTTTGGACGTGAAAGAGATGAAGTCAGGTGATCGCTACTTGGCAATTACAGAGAGTAAACGCAAGTTTCTCGAAGATCAAGGCAAATTTATTTACGAAAAACACAAAATTTTCTTGTATCAAGAAGATTTTGAAAAATTCATGACCGGACTGAACCAAACCATTCATTTTATCAACACCGGCGAACGTCCGCCCGAAGAGCCGGAAGAACAATCCTATTCGCAAGAAAACGAAAACAAATACACTGCGAAATTGGACGACATTGACTTCGGAGTATAAAAAATGAACTTTTTATCGTTTTTAGTCTCTCCACAAGGTCTTGGCATTATTGTATCCCTTTTGGTTAGCACTTGGGTTGCGCGTTTGATATTGAAAAAATACAAACCGCAAGCCGTGTTGCTTTTTGGAGGGATTATATTGCTTACGCTGGTTATTTTGATTAATTGGCTTTGGGGACAGCCTACAAACCTTATCGGTAATCCGAATCTTCCACCTGAGCATGTTTTCAATCGAGTGAAAACATTAGGCAATCCTTTTTTGGACATTTTTGCAGGTCAAGGGCAAATATTCAGTACTCGTGTAGCAGGTCTCGGATTGATCATCATGTCTGTGATGGGATTTGTGAAATACATGGACGCGATTGGTGCAAACAAAGCATTGGTTCGCATTGGTGTTAAACCTTTACAGTTCATCAAATCGCCTTATGTGGTTATCGTTTTGGCTTTTTTGCTGGGACAAACCATGAAAATGGCAATTACAAGCGCTGCAGGACTTGGTGTGCTTTTGATGGCAACGATGTACCCGATTTTGCTTAGACTCGGTGTTTCGCGATTGACGGCAACAGCCGTTATTGCAACCACAGGCTGTATCGACTTGGGACCGGCTACAGGCACAGGCGTTGCCGTAGCAGAAGCAGCGGGAATTTTAACGTCTGATGGAAAAGCTGACATGGCAAGATTCTTTTTCACCTATCAGCTTCCCCTTGCTATTCCTGTTCTTGCGGTAGTGGCAAGTTTACATTTTGTAGTCCAACGTTGGTTTGATAAAAAAGAAGGTTATAAAGTTCAATTTAACCAAACAGTTGAAAATACAGATAAAGACGAGAATCCCGCACCTTCTTACTATGCGATTTTTCCACTTATACCTTTGCTTTTAGTCTTTATTTTCAACGAAGCTGTGTTGATTGGTATCAACAATGGATTCGCTGCAATGGGCTTATCATTTGCCATTCCTCCAAAAACAATGGGATTGGTAACTGCCATTCTGTTGAGTGTGTTTTTGGTTATGATTGTTGAATACATTCGTTCGTTCAATGCCAAAAAAGTTTTTGACAGTATCCAAACGGTTTTCGATGGAATGGGCTTTGCTTTTGCCACAGTTGTAACGTTGATTGTAGCAGGAGAAGTTTTTGCAACGGGGCTTTTAGCAACAGGTTCAGTCAACACGCTTTTGGGATTTGCCGGAGATGCTGGAGCGGGTGTAAGTCCCATCTCGATTTTTATGCAAGGTTTGATTGCCGTTTCAAGTGTTTTGATGGGTTCGGGCGATGCGGCGATTTTTTCGTTTATGAGCGTTGGCACAATGGTTGCAGAACATTTCAATGTAGAGTCTATAACGGTGCTCATGCCGATGCAGATTAGCAGTTCGTTGGCACGATCGTTTTCACCGATAACTGCTGTGGTTGTTGCCGTTTCGGCAATTGCCGGGGTAAATCCCGTTGATGTGGTGAAACGAACAGCAATTCCGATGATTGGCGGAATTATCACGTTGACGATAGCGAATATTGTTTTGTTTTTATAATCGTTTTTTTTGTGCAACTCGCACTATCTTTGATTACTAAGTACAATTGTTCCGCTACCTTTTTTTACAACATAGCCAAGCACCTCATAAATATTGGTAATTAACTCCCAATAGATATTGAATGGTTGGTGGATTAGCGAATGGTCATCATAGCGTTCGTAATTTGTGCTATGTGCTATGATGTATTCGGGACTGTTGCCAAGTTGTATTTTTTTAGTTACGCGATATTCGCTTGTTTGAATAACGTAATCCTGTCCCGGAACAACCAAACGGCGATCTTGCACTTCTTTCAAAGCAAGAATGCAGCCTTTTGGATATTCCACCATACTTTCACCATAATGACGAATGGCGTGTGTTGCAGGTTTAAACCAATCGCCCGGATCAATCCATTCGGCAGGCGCTCTATTAGCCTCGGTTAGTGCTACGGTATCCGTTCCTCCTACTGTTAGGACATCATCGTAGAGCGGTATCAATCGCTTGTTATGCGGTGCATTTTCGGGATCGAAAAATTGAATGGGTTGCTTGGACGGATCGGATTTCAGCATATTCCCTTCTCCGGTAAGTAACCAACTACGATTCACTTCCGGATGTGCTTCACACACTAAATCTAATATTTTATTAGAAACACCGTATTTTTTGTTAATTATTTTTGATATTTTTACACCGCCAGTATCATTTATAGACTTTGAAAAAGCAAAAGGAGTAATTTTTAATCCTTCTTTAATAAATTTTTCTAACCTTTCATTAATTTGAAAATCAGCCATAGTGAAAATTATTTAAGTTTTTATTTAATTTTTCTTCTAAAAAGTTTGGTTATATCAAATATTTTTTGTAATTTTGTAGAAAATTTCTAATAATACACTAACGATTTGCAAAGTTACAAAAAAAAAATGAAATAGACAAATATAATTACAATTCAAATTCTAATAAAAAAGTTGAAAAATGAAAAAAGCTCTAAAATACCTAATAATCCACTGTACAGCCACGCCCGAAAACCAAAACGTGAAAGCCTCAGATATTAGAACGTGGCACACCTCGCCTCCACCAAAAGGCAACGGTTGGAAACAAGTCGGTTATACGGATATGTTCCATTTGGACGGAACAATTGAAAGACTTGTTGAAAACAACGATGATGCTTTTGTAGATGCGTGGGAAATTACCAACGGCGCGGTTGGATACAACGACATAAGTCGTCATATTGTTTACGTTGGTGGTTTAACAGCCGATGGTAAATCTGCAAAAGATACGCGAACCGCTGCGCAACGCATAAGTCTCGAAAAATACGTCAAAGATTTTCACGCCAAACATCCAACCGTTCGCATTATCGGACACAACGAAGTTGCAAAAAAGGCTTGTCCTTCGTTCGATGTGCAAACGTGGTTGAGGTCAATCGGAATTTCTCAAGAAATAAAAACTATTATCTAAATGGAATTAGCACTTGACATATTAAAATATACAGCAATCACATTTGTTGCAGGTGCTTTGGGCTGGTTGTTTTCCAAAATCAAAACTCCGCGCGAAAAAAAAGCAACCGATTTAGACCTTATCAACAAAGCTATTGCACCGTTGTTAAAATCAATCACAGATTTGAGCCACCATAACACTGAAACTATTGACAAGCTCGTTAAAGAACAAGCAAAAAACCGCTCCTTGTGGTTAGAAAATTCAAGACTTGCTGACAAAGTAGAAAATTTACAAAAACAAATCGATCAACTCACAACAGAAATCAAAAAAATTAGCAAATGAAAAAAATGATTGCGCCGATCTCCAGAGCGCCCCCCCTCAAACAACGCACAACAACAAACACGCGAAAGAATTTGCAGAATAAATTGTTTAAATCAAATAAAAATTCTTATCTTTGTGTGTTGAATTAGTTATAAAAAAACAGTTTAACAATTAAAAAAATAAAATATCATGCCAAGTAAAACATACGAACAAATAGCTTTAAAATTAAACCCTACGTACCAATGCTTTATTAACAGAAGGGCAGAGGAAGAAGCGGAAGAAGCAAAAAACAACCCCAAAGGACTTTCTATAAAATATATCGGATGTAAACCTTCTGAAAAGGAAGCTAAAACAGTCGAAGTAACGTTCAACGTTACTGCAAAAAATTTGAAAACAGACAGAGCTACGGCTTTGGTTAATGGGAGGCGTATACCTTTTATATCTTACTTTATAAACCCCAAGGGTCAGAAGCAAATAACCGTACCTGTTCCTCAAAACCTAATAACTCCAAAATCTAAATACACTGTAACTATTGTATGCGATGGAGTGTCGGCAGACTCTGAGCCGTTTGAGTTGGAATGTGTGTCAAATTCTGTTAAAGGAAATCTTCGTATATGGCATTATGTACATGACGGAAATGAATGGGGAAAATACCATCTGGGACATTTAAATAATCAAACGGCAGAACTATTAGAAATCTTTGCTAAAACAAAAGAAGGATACGCATTCTTATCCCAATATGCAACAAAAGGGCAAAAAATCGGCAGTGTCGAATTTAAAGAAAATGGAAAATACTCCAACCATAGCCTTAATATTATTGAACAAGACCAAAACTCTGGAAGTGAAGGGGAGTTTCGCCATAGAGCAGGAAAAAATAATTTAGAATTTGATATTTTGTTAAATGTCGATCCTATGAATGATAACAAGGATGGTTTGGGTAAAGAATCTTATGCAATAGTTATTGGACATGAAGCATTTCTTCATATGGATAATCAGGCTCCTCAATTTATAGACGCATATAACAAAGGGGGTAAGGACGCATATAATAAACTGGCACAAATACGCGGACGCGGAGAGGCAGAACATACAAGTTACTTTAAAGGAACACATCCACAACTTAAAAAATTTAACAATTATATTTTGCAGTTAAAAAAGTTTTTTAATTCCACAAATATAGATAAAGCAAAAAAAAGCCATGATGACTCACTACGTTCACACCTACGTAATAAATAGGTCTCTATTTATTTCTATTTTTCTTTTGTTATTTACTGCTTGTAAAGAGCGAACTATAACAAAAGAACACTATTATGAAAATTATACTTTTGGAAGTTCAAACCCTACTTCCTATCTGGCAACCAAAACTATTGACAAAGGCAATAGAAGAAAACAAATAACGTATAGATATAGTGATTTCGCAAAAGAAATAACAAAAAAAGAAATTGACTATTTCATATTAACGAAGAACTGTATGTTTGTGCCGAAAAAAGCGGATGGTACAAAGAGTTTATATTTATCAACAAAGTATGTAGATTCTTGTATAGTATGGATTCCTCCTGTTGAACCAAACGACTACTTTATTGACAACAGCTTTGCTGCAAAAACTCATTGTTTTATCGGAGAAAAAAAAATAAAGTTAGGTGAAAATAATTATATTGAAACCTATGAGTTTTATTATAAAATTGGGTTAGCGGAAGATGCTCCTTTACATAGAATCTTTTATGACAAATCTTTCATCCTTGTAAGGATGGAAAATGTATCAGGTTATACTTATTTTGACTCACTTATTAGAATAAATTCTATTCCTCTGGAGTTTGAATTATTATTGAATAAAGAGCAGGAATGGACAGGACTTCCTAACTAATTCCGACTACAAAGAATAGAGCCTAAAAACTCTCATCTCCGACTCGGAATTTCACATTCAAAAAGCAAATAGAGGCTGTCTCGAAACCGATACTGCCTCTCTGCAAGCGCGGGTTTATAACCCATGCCTTGGCTAAGCCATGCCTATAGCGTTACATTTATTATCAAAAAAATCAAAAAAAATAGCAAATGAAAAAAATATTTACCATACTACTCATTAGTTTGTTGCTGTGCGGTTGCGGTTCAGTTAAACGCATAAGCGAAACCGCGCAGGAAACCACAAAAACGGAAATAGAGCAAACAACCATAACAACAATTCAAGCGGTTCAAATCGCCCAAACAACAAATACCGAAACAGATGTTGAAATTACCACTGTTGTTGAAATTTTTGATACAGACAAACCGATTGACCCAACCACCAAAGCACCCCCTCTCAAACAACGCACAACAACAAGCACACAAAAACAAACCAAAACCAATACGCAAACCGAAATCAATATACAAACCAACATTGAAACCAATCAAAATAAACAAACCCATGAAAACAGCACCGAGCAAACAATTACCAAAACCGACAAACAAGTCGGCGGAAAGCTTGGTTTGGGTTTAACATTTTGGCTAATCCTAATCAGTATCGTTTTTCTCATTATTTTCCCATTCTTAAAAAAGAAAATACATTCATAACTCATGCTTCGGCACTTCGACAAGCTCAGTGACCAAAGCTCGGCAACCATAATTCATAACTAAAAAAACATTGCGCAATCAAAAAAAATTAAAATCAGTTAAAAAAAAATTAAAAATCATTAAACATTAAAAAAATGAATCAAGACCTAAACAATCAAAACACGTTATTCCGCTTAGTAAGTTTGCGAAGCCCTGAATTAACAAAAAAAGAAAATCAAGACAGACGTTTTGTTTTAAATCCTGACCCTGTTGGCGGAGTTTTTTATCCTGCAGCACAGAATGGAACGAAAAACCTTAAAGGGGATACAATAGTTCTCCCTTTAAATGAAAAAGAAAAAAATTCTACTAAATGGGATACAATGGTTTCTGCAGCAGAAACCTTTCCTGCTTTTCAAAATGAAAAAGAAATAGCAGATTTGTATCCGCAACATCTTGAGTTAGCCGACTGGATTACCCGAAACAGAGCTATTCTTAATTCAACTGATTTAGTAGAAAAATTAGACGGGTTAGGAGAGCTGAAACCTTCTGACGAGGTTGAACTTTGGGATAATTTGTATTATCAGGTGCTTACGCAAAAGGATTTTTATGTAAAAGAGGCGGTTATGCAGTTGCTTGTTTTGCAAAATATTCTGAGAAACAAAGATGTTTTTACTGAACTTCGTGATGAAGAAGAAACAAAACAACTGCTTTCGGCAAGGGTAGTGCTGCCGGCTGAACTCTTTGACGAACTTGCATTAATGCAAAATGCCACAATTGCAGACGAGGAAGGAGAGTATGACGGTATTGTACCCAAAGAACTTGTGGATGCACAACAGATAGAGGAAGCAAGAATTGCAACAGCTAATATTGAAGGTATTTTGTCTGAACTGAACGAAATAGAGGCTAATCATCGCGAAGAAGGGGAAATAGCATATAAAAAAGAATTGGCGGAATTTCAAAAAGAGAATCACGGAAAAATAAAAGAACTGATTTCTAACTATCAAAAGACATATAATGAGCAGTTAAGGGAGATTGACAACCAGTTAGACGCAAAGTATGGCAGCTCTCAACACGACCTCCGCGATAGACCTTACAACCAGCCGGATGTGGAATATCCCGAACTGCCAGAATTTGTATTTGAATATCCACAGGAACCGGATATGTCAACAGTGCAGACAAAACTTTCAGCTGATTCTCTTGCTATACTTTCAACTCAGGTCGGGGAATTGAAAAATATTGCATCTTGTACTAAATTAAAGCAAGTTTTGACAAGTCAATTAGAAAATGTAGAACAGCAGGCTGTAAAAAAAATAAAAACTTCAGAACAGATAGTAGTTTTTGGCGACACTGCCATTCAAGCAGGCAATTTTGTTCCTGCGCAAGATCTGTTCAAATTCCAAATTTGCAGCAGTAAGTTGATAAATGGCAATGTCGGCATGTGTATGAATATTCTATTGCCAAACGGCTACGATGTACAAAAAATTGCATATACTTTAGATAACGGCAGCAAAAACGGCGGCGGCATTACTGACAGTTATTTTAATTCATCGTCTAATGGAAATGTGGTGACTTTAAGCAATCTGTTTAACAACACCCTGCCGGCTTCTACTCAAGCAACAGGTATGTCAGGCAAAATTACGTTTACAAATGGACAAGTACAAGCATTTGCAACAAGTATCAATTCCGCGACTCCGGCTGGTGGCAGGTTGGAAAATTTTGGGACAAAGAAACTTGATACAGAAAAAGATTTTCAACCGAATACATTTGGATACCGCAGATTAGGTATTGCCGATTACCAAAAAGTAGTATCGAAAGTATGCCGATACGAAGCAGGTGAGGTGGCACATATAGAAAATGTAATGGCTCGCGAACTCAGAGAGAAATCTACAAAACGATTCCATCAAAGACAAATCGTAGAAACAAACAGCCAAGAGATAGAAACCGAAAAAATAACCGATACCTCTTCTGCCGAAAGGTTTGAAATGCAAAACGAAATTTCAAAACTATTGCAGGAAGACCGGCAAGTTTCCGCTTACGCTAATGTGAGTGCTAAATGGGGGGCTGCAACTATCAACGCCGGAGCGAGTTACGCATCAAGTGTTTCAAAACAGGAGAGCAACAGACAGGCGATTAGTCAGGCTAAAGAAATTACACAGCGAGCTTCGGAGCGTATTCTTGCAAGAGTGAAAAATGAAAAAACGGTAAGTACGACCGAAGAGTTTACGGAAACAAACAAACATCTTTTTGATAACACAAAAAGCGGCGAACACGTTTCAGGTGTATACAGGTTTATCAATGCTATTTACAAAAACCGTATTTTCAATTACGGCAAGCGGTTGATGTATGAATTTATGGTACCTCAGCCGGGCAAACTGCATCAAATTGCTATGACAGTGAGCAGTAATAGTGATAGTAATACTGTAACGTTGGAAGAACCAATAGACCCGAGAGATAAATACTCTGATTTTACCAAAATTACTAAAAATAACTATCAAGAGTTGGCTGCAAAATACGGTGCTTCGGTTAATGAATATCCAAAAGAAACTTTAAGTGTGAGTAAATCTTTTGCAGGAGTAGAAGCAGGAGCCAACGAGATGCATGAAGGTACAGCAGACATTCAATTGCCCGAAGGTTATATCACGGTGGATGCTTCACTGAAATTTTCTGCCAAATGGGATCAGGACAATTCTGGACAACGACACGCTGTAAACATAGCATTCGGTGATATTGGACTGTATGCTCATACCGAAAACCTAATAAGGAAGGATCTTACAGAATTTAACCTGATTGGCAGAAATTGGAATGATAAATATTCTTTGGTTGGATATAAAGATAGTATTTCTTTCAGCTATAGTCTTTTGAATTATATGTCTTTTGGTATTGCCTTTTCTATTAATCTTAAATTAGATGATACAAAAATAGAGCAATGGAAAAGAGAAACTTTTGAAAGAATTATGGAAGGATACGAGCGTCAGTTGGCTACCTACAATCAATCTCTTGCTGAAAAAAAGGAGATAGGCGTACAAATATTAGACAGCAATCCAATGTTTTACCGTCAGATAGAACAAACCGTATTAAGAAAAAACTGCATTTCCTATCTTCTAGACCACAAAAATCCAAATTCCGTGAAAAAATTTGGATTAGAAATGTACAGTGGGACGACATTAACCGAACATCAAGTTAATTTAACCAAAAAAATGGATGACTACAGCAGTTTTGTAAAATTTATGGAGCAGGCATTTGATTGGGAATTGATGAGTTACTCGTTCTATCCTTATTACTGGGCAAACAAAAATGAGTGGGCAAACCTATACAAATTCGACAGCGACGATGCTACGTTCCGCAGTTTCATGCAAGCGGGAATGGCAAGAGTAGTTGTAACGGTGAGACCGGGCTTCGAAGATGCAGTAGCGCTCTATATGACAAAAGGGCAGATATGGGATGGAGGCGCAATGCCGGTTATTGGCGACTCGCTGTATCTATCTATTGTAGATGAGCTCAAAGAACAGGAATACGAAATAGAGGATTCTTGGGAAACCATGCTGCCGACCAACCTGATAGCCTTGCAAAGAGGCGGTGTGGCAATAGATGCCGAAGGGTTGCCGGTGCTTGACGCCGATGCAATAAAAGGCAGCAACGCCGAATTAGGTAATGGTAACGAAAAAAACAACTAACCTAAACTGCAAGAAGAGTGCTTGCAGCAGGGCAGGCACTCTTTTGTTTTTGTTTAACAATTAAAAAATAAAATATTATGAAAACATACGAAGAAATAGCTTTAGAATTAACCGATGGGAAGTACCAACGTTTTATTGACACTAAGGCAGAAGAGGAAGCGGAAGAAACACTCAAAAATGCTGGTAAAGAAGAAAAAAATGTCGGTAAAAAAGAAAAAGATATTATTTCTGTGAAATGGGTTGATAATGGCAACACGAAAAAAGAAATAAACCAAACACTTTCTAATAAATGGGTAAGTGTGAAAATAGAAACCAAAGGCTTTCAAAGAGGCGATAAAATCAAAATCAAAATAGAGGAAATAAATGGAAAGATTTTTGAAACCGAACGTACAAAAACTAAAGAAAAAGACGATACTTTAATTATAAAAAATGCGTTCAAATTTGAAAAAGACAAGAAAAATCCGAATAACACAAATAGAGTGGTTAAAATTACGGCATATTACGAAGGTAAAAATGTAGAAGGCAAAAATGTATTAAAGGAAAACAATGGTGGAATTTGGGGAATATCTGCAGATGATGCAAAGAAAATGAAAGATGATATACATAGAGTATTAGCAAACAATAAATTTTCAGATGTTCGTGCATTGATAGTAACAGAAGGAAAAACTTTAAAAAAAATCAACAACGATGAATTAGCGCCTATATTAGCAAAAATACAAGATCCGAATGAAGCAACTTATATTAACATGGTGGTAAACACCATTAATTCAGAAAAAATATTCAAGGTCGAATATGTTACAGAAGGAAGCAATATTTCTTCGGAAGGTGCAAAATTATTTATAAAAGAACAGATTAAAAAATGGGGCGAAGAGACGGCTAAAACATTATTTAAAGATGATAACGTACATGCTAGTTGGATAAAAAATGAAGGAGGAGATGGGCTAAGTATACTAACAGAAGAAAACTTGCATTTTTTTATAATGAGAGGATTAGAACCTAAAAAAAGAGCTGTAATTTTTGGACATGAAGTTTTTGGTCATGGCATTCCTGCCGCAAGAGGTATATTCGGTGATGAAAACAATGCAAATGCAGTTCGTACTGATAATTTAATTAGACGAATATTGGGTATGCCAAGATGGGATGGGAGAGGTCATGCCGGATATGGTAATTTGGGAGATCCATACCAACTTCCAATAACAAAATGAAAAAAATGTCAACTGCGAAATTACAACAACAAGGCGACTTTTTTCAAGGTCGCCTTGTTTTATTATTATTATTTTCGTATCTTTGTCGGTCAGTAAGGGAAAAATAATTATAATGAGAAAAATTGTAACAATTTGCATAGCTCTCTTTTTTGCGAGCTTTTGTTATGCTCAGTGTGACTGGAAGATAGAAAACGATTCTTTGGCTATGGTGAGTCGCGCAAAAGCAGATGTTGTGCTATCTAAATTTGATACAATATCTGGTAAAAAAATACTATATTCACATTTAGATAGAGAATATTATGTTATAATTCAAGAAAATAACAATTACAAGGAATATGTTGTGCACATAGACGAATTTTGTAATGTAGTGAAGCTAGAAAAGCGAAACAGTTACAATAATATCAACAAAGAAATTGTGAAGCTGAAAGCAAAGAGATTTCTTTCAAAGCAAAAACGAGAATGTTTAGAACGTTTAAAAAGCGACAAGCAAGCGGTAGAAAATGCGTTTAGCACGGACCTGTATAGCACTGATTTTGTAACGTATGTTGAAGCAAAAGAAACTAACATATATGGCACTCCAATTTCTACATACTTTGTGCTGAAAGATGAAAACAAAAAAAGATATGGAGAATATAGGTTGCCGGCTATGACATTTCCAAATGATGATTTACTGAAAAATCTATATTATTTTGTTAGAGAATTAACAGTGCCTTCTGACGCACACACTCGTAAACGTTACTGTTTCCAACGATAGTAGAAAGAAAACAAAATGAAAAAGATTATAGTTATTTTAGTCTGTGGACTTCCTAACTAACTCCGTACACAGAGAACAGAGCACAAAAAACCTTAACTTTGACTATGGAATTAGTTATAAAGACCAGTGCGAGCTCAACGAAGTTAAATATTTGCAAAAAAAATTAAAAAAAGTATTCCATTTGTATTTTTTTTTGTAACTTTGCAAAAAAACCCACCCATGAAAAAAATTTCCCTTTTCTTATTGCTATGCGCAGGTGTATGTTTCGCACAAGCGCAAAACGTAGAAACAACAACAATTAATGCTTGCGCCAAAGGCGCTGAAAACCGCATTGCACGCCTGTATTTGGAAGATGCAATCACTAAATTTCAATGGAAAGTTGATGAGCAATTGATTGACAAAAACGGTTGTTTTCAACTAACAGCCGAATTTTTTGAAACACAAAGAGCCATCATCAAAATTGATTTTTATCAAACTTACATCTATCTTGAGCCTGGTGAAAACTATCGTATTATCTACAATCCATTCGATTTTCGAATTGACGAACGGATCAATCCGCAAATACTGGATCAGTATTTATCTTACCGTTTTGAAGAACCCGATTCGAACGAACTCAACCGACTCATTTGGCGATTCGAAAATATATATGATGATTTTCTCCTAAACTACTATAGCAACGACGGTATATCTCGCGAAGCTTACAACCACTTCAGAAGGCAAATTGAGGAAACATTTGCCTACTCCGGACACCAATACTTCAATGCCTACATGACTTATGCCCTTGCAGATATGGAACGTATTTTCAATTTAATATCACCGGCAAATCTGTTTTTTACCTATCTTCAAGACAAGCCAATTCTCTATAATAACGTAGGATTTGCAGACTTTATCACAGAATATTACTTGGCTTATTTTCCGAACCAAGTAAGGTATAATCGCAATGAATTTATTGATCAAATTAATCGCGCTGATGATTTGTCGGCTATTTTGGATTCGTTGGGACGAGACACCACTTTGCAAAACGAAAAATTTCGCGAATTCGTGTTTTTATTAGGCTTAAGAGAGATGTACAACAACAGCGATTTTTCTAAATTATCTATTTTGAGATTGCTACACACGATAGAAACCACAACCAAATTCCCCGAACATGTGGACTTGGCAGATGCTATTATTCGAACCTTAGTGCGCTATGAACCAGGCATTCATCAAGCCAATTTCAGGTTTTGGGATCCGGAGCGAAATACGATTTACGATTTCTCCAAATCGTCAAATTACAAATATATTTTATTTGTGAATGGTCTTTGCGAGTCGTGCGATGCAGAAATAAGAACCCTGCAAGATATTGCCGGAAAGTTCAGAAATACGGTAGATTTTTATGTTGTGAATTGCGATTACGAACCCAATCGTTGCCTGCGCAACAAGCCGAGAAACTTGCGAAATATTACTTACCTATGTTTCAATAAAGATTTTGAAACGCTTGAAGCACTTGGTATTTCAGATTATCCAACGGCTGTTTGGTTAGATTCCGACAATATTATTCAATCGTTTTATTTTCAACTGCCAAGTCAACGTTTAGAGTTAACTCTTCGACAGCTAACTTCTGAATAATCGGTTCCAAAAACTGATTTTCGAGGTTGAGAAATAGTATTCGAAGCATTGTCGAATTGTTGGAAACATCAATGGTTTGAGAGAATTTATTTTTTCTTGTGAACACCAAACCGCTTCTGAAATCTCTTCTTCAAGTTGAGGTTTTAGAGGATGTTCATCATCGGTTTCCATCTCAAACCAGTAGCATTTTTTTAGAATAATTTCACCGTTTACATCGGTGAAAAGATGATACGTTTTGGGTAGTTTCTTCACGATCGACAACTTTAAAATGCCCGTTTCTTCTTGTACTTCGCGAAGTGCGCAAGTTTCGATAGTTTCACCTTTATCCAATTTTCCTTTCGGTAAATCCCAATGTCCTTTTCGAAAAATCAGCAAAAACTCGCCTTTTGAATTTTTGACCAATCCACCTCCGGCTTTAATCGTTTTGAATGCTTTTTCAAGCGATTTAAAACTCGATTTGTCAAGAGTTATTGGAGTATGGTTGTAAAAAATGGTTTTGCTCATAATTTTGCAAAGATACAAAAAAAATACGAGGTGTTGTCATGTTGAGCAGAGCGAAGCGTAGTCGAAACATCCCATAGCAAGGGGGATTCCTCGACTATGCCCGGAATGACAGCATAAAATTAAATTTTGACATCTCAAATAATTTTTGTATCTTTGCATTCCAAAATTTAGGAATGGGGGGTTAGCTCAGTTGGCTAGAGCGTTTGACTGGCAGTCAAAAGGTCGACGGTTCGATTCCGTTACTCTCCACTTAGAAAGATGGTCTTTAATAGCTAATTTCATACACAAAGATAAGAGTTTTTCCGTTTTAACAATCTTTTGTTAGAAACCAACACTTAATATACTAAAATCTTCTTATTTTTTTGCGTAATTTTGTGATATGAAAATAATATCTTACAACGTAAACGGAATTCGAGCTGCTATTGGAAAGGGATTTTTGGATTGGTTGGAAAACGTCAATCCCGATGTGGTTTGTTTGCAAGAAACTAAGGCGCAACCCGATCAAATTCCAACGCTGGATTTTCAAAGTTTGGGCTATCATTGCTATTATTTTTCGGCACAAAAAAAAGGGTACAGCGGTGTGGCGATTTTGACGAAACAAGAGCCAACTCATGTTGAATATGGCATGAATATGGATAAATACGACAGTGAAGGTCGTTTAATTCGTGCGGATTTCGGCGATGTTTCAGTGATTAGCGTGTATCACCCGTCGGGAACATCGGGTGATCACCGCCAATCCTTCAAAATGCAGTGGTTAGATGATTTTCATCACTATATCAAACAACTTGAAACCACTCGTAAAAAATTAGTAATTTGCGGAGACTTCAACATTGCCCACGAACCGATTGACATCCATGATCCGAAAGGCAACACCAAAAATTCGGGATTTTTACCGGAAGAACGCGAATGGATGAGTGAATTTATCGAAGATGGATTTGTTGATACCTTTCGTTTTCTGAATCCTGACTCCAAACACCAATATTCGTGGTGGACATATCGCTTCAATGCCCGATCCAACAATAAAGGCTGGCGGATTGATTATATCATGCTTACCAAAAACCTTGAAAAAAATCTGGTTTCAGCGTCTATCATGCCTGAGGCGATGCATTCCGACCACTGTCCGGTGGAAGCAGAATTGAAAATTTAGGTTTCGACTACGCTCAACGACCGTGCTGCGGTGGTTGAGCGTAGTCGAAACGCCCATGCCCAATTAAACAACTAAAAAATCAAAAATATGAAAAAAATCTTAACCTTATCAGCAATCATTTTTGTTTTCACCTCTTGCGTAAGTATGCAAAAGTTCAGAGATTTGGAAACAAAGTACAACGAAACCTCGTCGAGAGCGGCGAAATTAGAGCAAGACAATTTGAATCAAAGCATTCAAATCAATGAGTTGAAAGCCGAGATTGCACGATTAACCAATCAGTTAGCCAAACTGCAAAAAGAGTATGACGACATGGAAACCGATTATAGATTGGCCAAAGCGAATTTGGAAAGTCTGCAATCCGAATACGACGATCTAAGCACCAGATTTGCTACTGCCGTTGCCGGAAATCGCCAAGAAAACCAAAAACTTTTGCAGGAATTGCAAGCCTCTCGCGATAATCTGTTGAAACGCGAAGCCGAATTGCAAGACCAACAACGCGAATTAAATCGCTTGATGGCTGAATTTCGCGAAAAAGAACAACGTGTAAACGAACTTCAAGCCATTTTGGACAAAAGTGAATCGGAGATGAGAGCCTTGCGCGACAAAGTTATGGAAGCCCTACTCGGCTTTACCGACAGAGGTTTGACAGTTTACACAAAAGATGGAAAAGTCTATGTTTCGATGGATGAACGATTGCTTTTTGCTTCCGGTCAGTGGCAAGTGAATGCAGAAGGTCAAAGAGCAGTTCGCCAAGTGGCTACGATTTTGGCGCAAAATCCTGAAATCAGTGTTATGGTTGAAGGGCATACGGACAATGTTCCGATGAGAGGTAGAGGCGATGTGAGAGATAATTTGGATTTGAGTGTGATGCGCGCAACGGCGATTACGCGTATTTTGCTTGAAAACAAAGGTGTTTCACCTTCACGGGTGGTTTCCGCAGGTCGTGGAGAATGGATGCCCATAGTTGCAAATGATACACCTGAAAATAGAGCCAGAAACCGTCGAACAGAAATTATTTTGACACCAAGATTAGATGAATTGTTCAATATTTTGGGGAATTAAAAAAACGTAGGGGTCGAAAATTTTCGACCCCTATGCACCAAACCAAATATATTAACTAACAATTTTTTCGATTAAATAATGTTCTCACAATGTCTGTGTTTTGTTTATCTAAATTTACGCAACTAAACACAAAAAGTTTCACTTCTGCATAATTTTTTTCAAAATATGCAAAAAAGCGGTTTTAAACCGCTTTTTTTATTTTCCGTGCCCGGAACAAGATTCGAACTTGCACACCGTAACCGGCGCCACCCCCTCAAAGTGGTATGTCTACCAATTCCACCATCCGGGCTTTTTTGAAAAGGACTGCAAAGTTACGAATTTTTTTTCAATTTGACAACTTTTTTATGTCAAACAATTTTTTTATCTTTGTGGCAACATATATTATAAACCAATGACTATATCTGAAATCCAAACCCTTTTAAACGCAGAAATCATCTGCGGAGAAGACAAAATCTCGCAAACCGTTGACCGTGCCTTCGCTTCCGACCTCATGAGCGACGTATTAACATTGAAGTCCAACCAAATCATGCTGATTACCGGACTTTGCAACATTCAAACCATCCGAACGATGGAAATGGCCGATTTGAACACCGTTATTTTTGTTCGCGGCAAAAAAGTTACCGAAGATATGATTGACATTGCACGAGAAAACGATATGATTGTTTTGCAAACCGAGTATTCCATGTTTAGAACCGCCGGTGTTCTTTGGGAAGCCGGCATAAAACCCGTTTTTTGACATGATGACATTTGAATATCAAGTGCAGCCCGGCGATTTCACCAATGCGGGGTTTGCATCTTCACAAGTAAAAAAAACATTGAAACAACTCAATGTTGACCCTGCTATCATCAAACGCGTAGTGGTGGCGCTTTACGAAGCCGAAGTAAACATTGTGGCGCATGCTCACAAAGGTATGATTTATGTAACGGTAGACAATGATAAAATCGCCATAAAATTAGAAGATGAAGGTCCGGGTATTCCCGACATTGATTTAGCCATGACCGTAGGTTATTCAACCGCTTCGCCACACGTTCGGGAAATGGGATTTGGTGCGGGAATGGGACTTCCGAATATCAAAAATAATGTGGATTATCTGAATGTGAAAAGTGAAGTGGGTGTGGGAACAACGGTGGAATTAGTTGTGAATTTTTAAGATTCAAAATATAAAAACTTAAAACTATGAAAAAAATCTATTTAATTTTACTTTGCGGACTACTTTGCTCCGTAAATCTTAATGCACAAACTTGGAACATCGGTGTAGGTGCTGATAGTGTTTCCGTAACTGCTACGCTGAACGACAGCGTGCTTACGATTAGCGGAACGGGAGATATGAAAAATTGGCATGTCAATAATACTCCTCCTTGGTTTAGTGCTCGTGAATCAATAAAAACAGTAATTATTAGCAATGGAGTAACATCTATTGGTGACTATGCGTTTGCTTATTATGGGAGTCTAACATCGGTAACTATTTCCAATAGCGTAATATCTATTGGGGAGGAGGCATTTCGATATAGCGGTCTCGTTTCTGTAACCATTCCTAACAGCGTAACATTTATTGGAGATTGGGCGTTTGATCACTGCTATTATCTCACTTCCATAAATGTGGAAGCAAATAACCCTAATTTTAGTTCAATAAATGGCGTACTTTTCAATAAAAACCAAACTCTTTTAATACAATATCCAACAGGTAAGCAACAAAGTACATACACCATCCCTAACAGCGTGACATCTATCGGAAATTCTGCATTTGCCTACGCTAAATTTACCTCTGTAACCATTCCTAACGGCGTTATATCTATCGGAGATTATTCGTTCTGGTGTTCAAATCTTATTTTCGTTGCCATTCCAAATAGTGTAACATCTATCGGAGTTGCTGCATTTTGCCATAGTTGGCAACTTGCTTCTTTAACCATTGGAGAAGGCGTAATATCCATCGGAGAAGCTGCATTTGCCGAATGTAAACAACTCGCTTCTGTGGTCATTCCTAATAGCGTAACATCAATCGGAGATCGTGCATTTTATACTTGTTGGAATCTTACTTCGATAACTATTGGTAACAATGTAAAATCTATTGGAGAAGCTGCGTTTTATTTTTGCGACTTTGCTTCTGTAACCATTCCCCGTAGTGTGGAAACTATTGGATATTGGGCGTTTGCTTATTGTCGCAAGCTTACTTCTGTAATCGTTTTGTCTCCTATTCCGCCTAGTGTTGATGCTACCGCTTTTGTTGGTGTCAACAAAAAAAACTGTTGCTTGTATGTATTGCCTGAAAGTATTGATTTGTATAATGAAACAAATGTTTGGAACGATTTTGAGTGCATAAATGCAATAGACGAAACATCAAATACTCAATTTATTTCAACAAAACAAATTCAAGTTTATCCAAATCCTGTATTCCACGAACTACACATTACAAATTACGATTGGCAACAAAGCGATATGGTAGAGTTATTTGATATGAATGGCAGGCGTGTATATTCCACTCGTGCCAACGGAAACACAACGATTGATATGTCGGCATTTCAACAAGGAAATTATATTCTGCGAATTGGTAATCGGGTGGCGAAAATTGCCAAACAATAGAAAAGAAGATTCAACACACGCCCCGTTGGGCTCCAGCTTCAGTCCGATTATGAAGATAGGTTCTACCTATCCAACCTAAATCGAAAAAATGAAAACCAAATATAAACTAAAAAACTAAACATTATGAAAAAAACAACATTCACCGTTTTATTTGCTGTTGTCATTGCTTGGCTTTGCACAGCAACACAATGCGAAAAAGAACCACCCATTACAGAGTTGCCACCCGAAACACAAACCGGAGCACATACTTTCGGCTGTTACGTGAATGACGAACTTTTTGTTCCAAGAAGACCAACTTCTAATAGTCGACTGCTCTTATTTGCAGGTTATGATCCGGAAACAAATCAGTTTGCTATTGGATCAAAATCAACCAATAGAAACTATCAGGAAATGTTTTTTATCATAGATAATCCTCGAGAAAACGAATACCTTTCTTTTTCCATATTGGACTTAACAGAAGTGATTTGGCGCACATGCTTTGAATTTGGTAACACGTGTTATGATTCTTATGATAGTGGTCATGTTTTTTTCACAAGATTCGACACCATAAACAACATCGCCAGCGGTAGATTTGAATTTTCAGGACATTGCGCCCAGTGCTTTAACGATGAGGAACGCAATGTTCTGAAAATTCAAATCACCAGCGGTAGATTTGATGTTAGATTTTCCAAGGGTAGACTTGACATGATTTTTTCTTGGCATTGGCGATATTAACTGAAAAAACATTAACGAACTAAAAATAAAAAGTTATGAAAAAAATAATCACTTTAATTGTTTTGTGTGTAATTCTATTACATCAAACTTTCGCACAAAAATCGGAGTTTACTAATCGGATGAACCATATTTTTCAATATGTTGACAAAAATAAAATTGCAACAGGTTTACTTAGCGATTATGGGTTGTGGTTAGTAGAGCCGGAGGTTTTTAACGGCACACTGAGCGATAGCACCTATGTAGATATGCTCACCTGGAAAATGTTGTATGACGGGCTGTTTGAATCTCAAATAAACACTAACATCAAAATGGCTTTGCCTGATGATGTTTTCAAGCAAATAGACAAAGCCATACACCCCACTGCTGTGCCGGTGGCGATGATGCATTATCAATACAATGCTCTCAATGAACATTCTCCGGACTGGATAGTGGACACTATTGCCGAACAGGTGTTCGAAGTCAGAGGAGCAACAGAGGCTTCGCTTTATCTTACCAAGCATTTGTTTGCTGTAGCACCGAAAGGCGTGATATTTGGGGATGAAACGGTAAGTTTTGTTTTTGATTCCGATCTTTGGTTTGAAAATGTGAAAAACACGATCGAAAACTTAGAAATCAATTTCAATAACGAATCGGGCTATATTAAAACCAACTGGGACGAGCCGATTGATTACACGTTTAAAAGTGATGGAGTAAAAACAATTTACTTCCGACTAACCTATACGGATGGAACCTCTTATACAGGTCAAACTAATATCTTTGTAGGACTGGGAATAAGGAATAACTCGAAATCACTTGGCAACAGAAGGATAGATATGAGAGTACCGATAGATTCAACAGCTGAACATTCCGGCGGAGAAATACAAATTAGTTATAATTCAGACAATGTAGGAGCAGAAATTATTAGAAAACCATTGATTGTTGCAGAAGGGTTTGATGCTTGGCGTATAATACACGGAGAGGATAAAAGGTGGACTAATGTGACTCTTAGAGATTTTATGAGCGACACTACTATCTACGAATACGATGATGGTACTTATGATACAGTGGTTACCCATTTAGGAACAATCAATGTCCCTTATCACAACGGGACAGGCAATCTCCTTGACGACCTCGACCTCGCCGGATACGACATCATTTATTTGGATTACTTTGATGGCGTAGATTGCATTTGGCGCAATGCAAAATTGTTCAGAGAAGTGATTGAATGGGTGAATGCAAACAAGGCCAAAGATGCGGAGCCAAATGTAGTCATGGGCGTCAGCATGGGTGGCTTGGTGGCTCGCATTGCTTTGCGGCAAATGGAAAATGACAATGTAGATCATGAAACCAAAACCTATATTTCAATGGACAGTCCGCACAAGGGGGCTAACGTGCCGTTGGGCGTTCAAGCGCTGGTAAGGCATTTGGAAAATATAGAATGGCTTGCACCGTTTATAAAAAATGTGTTTACTTCTCTTGGCGGAAGTCCCAATACTATAAGAGATATAAAAGATATAGCAGGGGCTATTGCTTTGCTAAACAGCCCTGCAGCAAAACAAATGCTTATTTATACCATTGATAAAGGATACAATTTTGATAATCCGGTTGGTGATGTGTTCAAGCAAGAACTTGATCTGCTTGGCTTTCCGGAACAGACAGAGAATATAGCTATTTCCAACGGTAGCAATAGGGGTACTCAATCTATACCTCCTGGGAGTCACTTAGTTAAACAAAGTGAGTCTAATGGTTGGGTCAATGTGCTGCTAAGTCTCACTTCCTCGACATGGGCTTCATTGTCTATTTTAACAAACTATCCACAATTATTATTTTTGAACTTCGGGATAGGGTCTAATCACTTAAAAGTAGATATTGAAATAAATGCCTTAAAAAACCTAAGTGCTTCAACAATATATCACGGTAGAATATATGTTCGCAGGAAGCTGTTCTTTTTGCTCCCCATTAACATCGATCTCGAAAATAGGAAGATAACTAGCACTTCAAGCATGTATGCAGTTGATGGTGCCCCGGGAGGATTATATTCTATGGAGGCCATGGGGGTAAAACCTATTGAGTTTATATTTAAACCTTTTGGTATAAATGTTAATATTAGTGTTCCTGATTTTTGTTTTGTTCCCACCGTAAGTGCTCTTGCTTTGTCCAATTGGGAAACGTGGTTAATGCACCCGTTAACAAATGTAAACTCACCTTCGTTTCATTCTAGATTTGTGCCAAGCACAAATGAATTGCATACACGTTTCAATTCGTCTGCACGGTTCCTTCAAAGGCATTTGATTGGGGGTATAGACGGGCCTGAAGTCATTTGTGCTGCTGCTACTTATTGGTTAGGTAACAGTGATAATTTAGTTTCTTCTTGGTATGCAGGGTCTACCGGTGCTTTCACTATTGCTCATTCTGATGCTTACTCGGCAACAGTTATTGCTTGTCCAAGAGGACAAAGCGGAAACCTCACAGCAACAATGACCAATGGAATTGATATATCTATCCCTATTAAAGCCTGTGATTGGACTACCGGATTTATTTTCGGACCTGATGAAATGGTAAGTGTACCCGGAGGTATTGTATCTCAAACTCAATACGAAGTTTTAAATTTGCCTTCCGGTGCAACAGTATCGTGGCAAGTCGGAAGCGGTTTGGCGAGCTGCAGTCCGTCTCTCAATCAAAATCCAATTTGTGTCCAATTTGATGCAAGTAGCAATTATTGTGGGCCGACAAGGTTAAGAGCAATTGTTACATTCAACGACAGGTGTCCAACTGTTTTTGAAAAAGAAATACTTGTTGGTTATACCCCTGATGCCAATCTCATAGGCAGTCGCCGCCACGAAGATACAGTAACTTGGGGACGACCGGAATGTTTTTTCTTGGATACACTCACTTATAACGGCATTATCCCGAATGGAGCAAATGTGCTAAATGGAATTTCGCAAGGTGAATGGAAAAAAACCACTGAAGTTTTGTTTCGCAATTACTCTGCGCCCACGTATCTTGGAATAACCAGTTGTCAATTGCTGGCAAGTCAGTTTAACAGTGGATTAGCCCGCATTGAGGCTCGTTTGCAAAATACCTGTGGTTGGAGTGACTGGAAAGTGATAGAGTATAGGCCCGGTTTCCACTGTCTTGGCATAGGAGAGCCGGTACCCTGTCCACCGTGTCTCAAAATTACCTATTCACCCAATCCTACAACCGATGAAATTACTATTGAGTTCGACCAACTCCCCGATACCGACGAGCCGGAAGAATATACCGTCAAACTTTTTGATAATCTTGGTAATGTTCCAAGACAAACCCGTTTCAGACATCGCCATCGCGATGGCAAACCCCGTCCTATAAAATTTAACACGTATTCGTTACCTCCGGGCACCTACTACCTGCACGTAGAAGGCGCAGGAGAATTAGTAAGGGAGCAGATTATTGTAGTACGATAATCATCAAAGTAATCTTGAACCATTTTTAATACCAAAAATTATGCCAAAATCATTTTTTCATCATGCTTTAAAAGTCAACGAGGACATTTGTACAGGCTGTATGCACTGCTTGAAAAAATGTCCCACGCAGGCTATTCGTATGCGTAGCGGAAAAGCTAAAATTTCGGCGAATTGTTGTATTGATTGCGGCGAATGTTTCGATGCTTGTCCGCATAGCGCGATATACATTGAACATGATGACTTGAACGCTATTTTTAACTACGATTATCGCATTGCTCTCGTTCCCGCCGTTTTGATCAATCAATTTAAAGACGATATCCCTACGCCTCTGATTTACCAAGTGATCAAAGAACTCGGTTTTACGCATATTTTCGAAATCGAACAAATGGCGGATTTTTTGATTGAGGAAATTCGAAACTATGCTGTTGAACATGCTCACATAAAACCGCTGATTTCCTCGTTTTGTCCGGCTATTGTGCGATTGATACAAGTTAAGTTTCCATCATTGACCGAAAATTTGGTGCTGTTGAAACCGCCTGTTGATTTGGCAGCCATGTATTGGAGACAAACTTTGAAAAAACAAGGTGTTTCGGAAGATAAAATCGGCTTGTTCTACATCACGCCTTGTGCGGCGAAAATTGCTGCGTTGAAAGCACCCGTAGGCGAGGAGCATTCTCAAGTAACCGGTGTTATCAATATGGATTTCATCTATAATCGGGTGTTGAGAAAAATCAAGGAGGAACATCGTGTAGATGCTGAAAACGTTGAATTATCTAAGATTTCATCACGTGCTTCGCTTTGGAGTACAACGGAAGGTGAGAAAAAAAACATGTTAGGCAGAGCCTTGGCAATTGACGGCGTTCATAACATCAGCGAATTTTTGGAAAAGGTCGAAAACGACGAACTTCCCGATGTGGATTATTTGGAATTAAGGGCTTGCGATGAAAGTTGTGCGGGCGGTATTCTCCTCACGGGAAACCGATTTTTGACGGTTGAACGCATGAAAAAACGTGCGGAAGACATTCAAAAAACTGAAACTTCTGACAATCGTTTTGAAATCGACACCGATATTGCCGATTATATGCGCACTAATATGGGCGTAGAAAAAGTTTTACCGCGTTCGATGATGTGTTTGGATGAAAATCGCAACATTGCCATGAAAAAAATGGCGTTGATTCGCGATTTGATGAGTCACTTGCCGGGCGTGGATTGCGGAACGTGCGGAGCGCCGTCGTGTCAAGCTTTAGCCGAAGATATCGCCAAAGTAGAAGCCACTTTAACGAACTGCATTTTCCTTCAAACCACGATGGAAAGCCGAGGGAGTATGACCACAAAAGAACGGGTGGAGACATTCAGAAAAATCTGGGGAGAAAAATAAGTTAAGAGTTAAGAACTAAGAGTTAAAAGTTACATTATGAAAAAAACATAACTATAAGGCAAAGCCGCTCTTAACTCTTAGTTTTTAACTCAAAAGCAAACTTTATAAACTAAAAAATATGACTGTAAAAGACCTAAAAGAAAAACTAAACCTCAAACTTTTTTCCGGTGAAGCCGGATTAGACAACACCATCGACGGAGGCTACGTATCCGACCTCCTCAGCGATGTAATGGGACACGCCGAAATGGGCAACGTCTGGGTTACGCTGCAAACGCACAAAAACATCATGGCTATCGCTTCGCTCAAAGAACTTGCCGCGATTATCTTGGTAAAAGGATTCACTCCCGATGAAGATTGTATCAAACAAAGCAACGAGGAGGGGATTCCAATCCTCGGCACAAATGAGCAGACGTTTGATATTACAGGAAAAATTTATTCCGTAATTTCTTAAGTGGTATGAGGTCGTTTCGACTACGCTCAACGACCGGTGGCTGAGCGTAGTCGAAGCCACACCCTCGTACCCCGTACCCAGCCATCTTGCACCTTTATGTTGTACAAAGCAGACTTGCATATCCACACCATCCTCTCGCCTTGCGGAGATTTGAGCATGAGCCCGCAAAATATTGTGGATACAGCGCTTTCGCGAGGTTTGCAGATTATTGGCATTACCGATCATAATTCCACGCGACAAGCGCCGTTGGTGAAAAAAATCGGTGAAAAGCATGGATTATTGGTGTTATGCGGTTGTGAAGTCACGAGTAAAGAAGAGGCGCATGGTTTAGCATTTTTTAAAGATGATGAAACGTTGAACGAGTTTCAAAAGTTTTTAGATGCACATTTGCCCGATATTTCGAACGATCCCGACAAATTCGGGTTTCAAGTAGTGGTTGATGAAAATGAAGAAATTGTGTATGAAGAACCGCGTTTACTGATTTCTGCATTAGACGTTGGTTTGGACGATTTGTATGATGAAATTCACCGCTTGGGCGGAATTTTTATTCCTGCGCATATTGATAAGCCTTCTACAAGTTTAATGAGTCAATTGGGTTTCGTTCCTCCCGATATCAAAGCCGACGGCATGGAACTCAGCAAATTCAATACACCAGAAAAATTCATCAAACGCTTTGCGTATCTGAAAAAATTCAAATTTATTCAAAGTTCCGATGCGCATGTTTTAGATACCATTGGGGAAACTTTCACGGAACTAAATCTCTCCGAACTTTCATTTGAAGGTGTTCGAAAATATTTGGAATCGTAAAGCAAAAAAACAACCTAAATCAAACAAAAAACTGTCCAAAAAAGGTTATTATTACAGGCTTAATCAAAAAACCTCGGAGCAAAATTAACATTATCGTCGTTGCCGAAAATTCGGACACGATAGTTAACCATGATTTCGTGTGAGCCGAAACTTCTTCGGTTTGCAAATGTTTTTCCGAAATACTTGTAATCATAGGCATATCCAATTCGAAGGTTTGGACCTAAATGGATGCCGAGCATGGCAATAATAGCCTCATCGTTTCGAAAGGTTGCTCCAATCCAAAACTTGTTTTTGAATTCAACAAGCGCTCCAAATTCGTAAAACCAGTCGATTTTATCCATAATGGAGAGCGTATCGTTTCCGTGCGTGTTTCTGTGAGTTGAAAACACTGTTGAAACTTGAGCTCTTGGCGTGAGTCGAACATTTTGGTTAAGATCAAATGCGTATTCGGCAAATCCATAAGCATTCATCGGAAGGTTGAACCAATCGAACGGACTATTTCTGTCGTTCGTATAGAGGAAACGTGAAACATGAGTTGCCGAAAGCCCGACAATGAGTTTGGGTGTTGAATAGGTTACACCCAAATCCACGTCTGCTTTCCATCTGGATTGTCCCATAAGCATTTGGATGATATCGGGATCAATTTCCGGTTCATTAACCGTTGTACCTCCGAATTTTCGATGTATGAAGCCCGCACCGATACCCAAAGAGAGATAGTGCTCAGTACCGATTCTGACATGGTAAGCATAAGCCGCTTTCACGTTGAAAAGGTTATTGTTCCCCACTTTATCTCCGAGGGCGGAAAACCCGACACCGGCACGGATTTGCTCCAAATACGTGTTGGCATTGAACACGATGGTTTGCGGAGCGCCTTCAAAACCTGCCCATTGTTGACGAGCGACCAGATAAGCGTTAGCATAATTAGAAAGTCCCGTTGCTGCAGGATTATTATTGAGTCTCGAAAATAGTTGTTGACTCATTTGAATATCCTGTTGTCCTCGTGCAAAAACACCGAGAAACAAGGCTAAAGCAAAAATATAGAATCGAATGTGTTTCATGGTTATTAGTGTTAGAATACAGAGACTACACCTGTTTTCGTAGATTTAGTATTACAGTTATCATCGTTGCAAATGGAAATAATGTAGAAGTAATCACCACCGTCAACCATTCTGTTCGTTCTTTGGTCGCGACCGTCCCATCCGTCTTGACCTGTTTTTCCTTGTCGATTAGGTGTGCGCTTGGCTTCGTAAACGATACCTCCCCAGCGGTTGAGAATCGTGATTTCATCAACGCCTACCATGAACGTTTTATTGACACCTCCGCTGACAGGCGTGAAGGCTCCCGGAACAGGTCCAAAATCTTTTGAACTTCCTGCCAATACACGAATATCTATAAAGACGCTATCTCTGGTTTCACAGGCATCTGCGTTAGGATCGTAAACAACAATCTTGAAAATTTGAGAATTGAAAATCAAATCCGAAAAGGCAATAAGAGAATTATCGGAGCGTGGGAATATAGTCGGTGAGAAGGCTTCAGTTTCCCAGTCAATAAAATAGGAATAATCGCTCGGACGATACCCTCCGTCTGTCACTTCGGCTTCAAAACGCAGTTTCTCGCCTAACCATACGGAATCGTGTTCGGTGTTGAGTGCACGTACAATTTGCTCTTGCCAACCGTTGACTATTTTAATCACATCAACATTTGTTAAGGTTGCCGTAAGCGGCGGTATGGCTTTAATCCAAAATGTATCGGTAATGGAAATCCACTCGAATTCTGTTCCTTCGGGATTGACTTGCAAATTATTAAATCCTGTAACAAAATAGTATTTTATTTCTTGGTTGCGGAATATGATATCCGGAACTGTAGGACTGGTGCCAATTAGTTCATGTCGACCGTTAGCAGGATTAAATGTGTACCATTCTTGTCGGTATTTTCCTACTTCTCCGCCCTTGTGCTCAATCGCCATTTCGAATTCCGAATTTGAACATACCGAATCCCTGCGTATCACATCAAAACTGTAAGACCCTTCAACAACCAAATAGATGGTATCTCTTGTTATACAGGCTTGTCCAATGAGATCGTCACTTACTTCCGTAACTTGAACCACAAAGGTTTCGATGGGCACATAAGCAATCCTTAAATGAGCCGTATCACCATTCTCCGACAGGTTGAATCGGTTTTCCGACCAAGATTGACCTATAGGTATCCAATCAATTGCGTGGCTTAGATCAAGAGGTGCTGCCTGTCCGATGGATTCAACAGAGTTGATGTAAAAGAAAACCGTTGTATCTTTGTACACCGTTGTATCTGTCGATTGAAAGACGTTACGCAGGACGATCGCAGATTCCACTTCGGGCGAATATATCGTATTGGTAACTCCGCAACCTGTTCCGGAATTTGCCCAAACGCTGATAGTTCCTTTGTCTCTACCAGGGATAAAACTCACCACATTCGTTGTGTCAGTCTTGTCAATAAAGTTATCGACAATGATCCAATCCTCGGGGAATGTCCATACAAACGTCGGCAAGGTGTTAACATACTGAGGGTCTACTTTCAACTTACCTGTCACAATATTGTTAAAACAGAAGCGCATATCGGCAATAAAATCATCTAACGTCGTATAGAGTAAAGGCTGGATGGAATCGGCAGGCGTAATCGTAAATGTATCTCGTCTGGATCCGCAAGCATTGGAAGCCGTAACAGTCAGTCTGAACGGGTCTACGCCTATATTTGGGAAGTAGATTGAGTCATTTATGAAACGTCCCAAACTACTTGCGAATTCAGTGGTTTCTATGTTGTACGCAGGAGCATAACCAACCGTATTCCATGTAAAAATATCCGTCCAACGGTCGAACTTAAGACTCATTCCGAAAGGATCAACATACATACAGGGCCATGGGTTTTGCACAAGTTCAGGCATGGCAGGTTGATTTTGAATAGGTACAGAAAGTATAGTCGGCATAGACCATCCGCAAGTACGGGCTGTATCATAAAAGCGAACCGAAAGCGTAATACTGTCTTGTGGATTGCCTTTTGGCACGATGAACTTTAACCTATTGTCATATATCGATGTTCCATCTATGGTTTGCAATTGCTGATCGGGACAATCCTCGCATTGCCACCAAATCCACGTATTTGACGACATAGGCGGATTAGCAGCGGACATGCTTGTTATCCAAGCCGTCAGCGCCGAATTCTCACAAGCTCCATTGTGCCCGATTGGGTCAGTTTGAATAAGGATGTTGTTATAGGTTGTTCGCCGTTCAACGGGAACTAAAAGGACTTTCGCTTCACTCGTTCCGCAACTTCCGACGGCGCTCACGCGAATCGTATCAATCCAAGAATCTCCACTGCGATAGATCGGAGCAAGCAACACAACCGTGTCATAAATTTCGCTGTGATAAATCATTCTCCAACCTCTGATTGTATCAGCGGCGGCAGTCGAAAATTTATAATTGAAATACACGTTGTAATCTGTATATTTTTCAACGGTAATGATCAGCGTATCGTCCATACACGTTAATGACCTGTTTTCAAATACCTCAAAATTAATCGTTGGGAACGTATCGGCATAAATGGTATAAATTTGATCTTCTCTCGGATAATCCTCATCAGAACAATACCCTCGAATATTAGAAAATATAAATTGTACGCTGTCTCTATCGGGCTCCGTACTTTGAAGGAAATCCACAACAATAATATCAGGCATGTCAGGCGGAGTAGGTGTAACAATTATAGTTTCACTTTTATTAGTATAGTCTAACTCAAACGTTACATAAGGATCGGAACGTTTCACCGTATAAACTATCGTACTGTCGATACAAGGCGACATATCGCCTATGAGTGCTATTCTTGGACTGTTTATAATCGTAACTGTATCTCTCAATGGTGCGCTAAACTGCGGACGCTCACAAGTGGTGCTATCAATAGCCCGCACCTCAACAATGATTTTGTTGTACGCCCAATCTTCAATTGGGAATGTAAACGTATTTTCGGTTTGAATAACGTCTGACAAAATGCTGAAATTCGGTGAAACATTGAAATTCCTTGGATCGATTGTTTGCTGATACAGCGTAAATCGGTAGCCGTGCACCCTTGATTCAAAATTTGGAACTGCCGCAATTTTCAGTTCAGCCAACGAACAAACCGTATCGCTTACAACATCATCATAGCCGACAGTAATTCCGTCTAATTCCGGTAACGGTTCAGGATCAATCACAGTCACCTTCGGAACTCTATTTTGTAAAGGCTGTAAACAATACTTTCCTGTTGTTGATACCACATTAAGAGTACCAGGAGTTTGTCCAACCACAACATCTACGCATTCCTGAGTGTTATCACCTACGAATTGCCAAGTTGGATCGCTGTTTGCCGACCAATACCAACGATAACCAAATGGTAAATCGTTATCTGTGGCATTAAGAGGATAAATATGACAAAGCCTTCTCGTATCACCGGAACAAATAGAGCCATCAGAAATTCGAATTCTCCAATCAGAAGGTGCTTGAACCGTATCTACCGAAACCAACTGAATTTTCAATGTGTCTCCAACTACATCATTTCCAAACATATCCACACAACCTGTTCGCACACCTGCAACACCAACCCACATATTACGAGGCTTAGCGCCAAGGGCAACACGAACAGAGTCGTTTGCAATGCTGCTCGTAGTGAAAAACGTAGTGTTGAGCGTAACATCATCGTCTAAAATCATCCATTCAAATTTTTCAAAATCCGTTAACTCCGAATCATTAAGATTTGGCACAACTTTCCAAGAGAAATTTTCCCATGTACATACGGTATCCAACACGTACAACAAGTTGCCGCTCGACCACACTTCACGTCCCCATCCTGCGAAATCTGCCAAACTCGGCGCAAAAGTAGATCGTCTCACTTCAAGGATTGTGGAGTCGGTAGAGCGTGTATCAGGGCTGCAATTGTTTCTGGGCGTTACCGACAATACTCCTGTGTCTGTTACTCTCAGTCTGAATTCATACGAGTCGTAAATAGTGGTTTCAAAAAGTGTATTGGCTCCATTATTTTGTGTTAGCGTCCAAATGAGATGGTCGGCATTTTGGAAAATGCTGTTGACTCCTGAAGTGTCTATCGCGAATACAAATTCCTCGCCAAAACAAAACGTGTCTTTAAACGCTGAAAATACGGGTATAGCAGTGTTCGGAATCACTTGTCCCGGTTCTAACACCATCGACAAACGGCTTGCGCCACATCGATTATTGACGCCTACTTGAAGATGTAATGGTTTGTAGTTCTCATGCGGTTGTCCGCCTTGCAAAAAGAATTTCAATGTGTCGGAAACTTCCATACCGAGTTCAAAATCGTAAACCGTCCAATAGTTGAATAACGTGTCGGCAGCAGGGTCGTATGCCCAAGCAGGGTTGTAACTTGTCCAAATAGGATTATTGATGTTTCCGCTTGTGCTCCAATACCAAGTAACCGATTCCACATCATTGGCGGGCAGATTGTTTACAAAAAGCCCCAAAATACTATCTTCGCAAGGTTTTCTTTGAACTTGCCCTATTGGATCCAAGAATATGTCGAAGATCATATTATTGTGTATCGGAACGGTATCCCAAACCCAAACAGGCCACCTCAACGTTCCGACAGGCTCATGTTCTTCATCGCAAAGACTGTATGCTCTTACAATAATTGTATCGGATACGTCTTGTTTCGTTGGTGCAGTCAGTACGGTTACGGTCTTTCCTATCGGCAGGAATGAGCCGTCGGGCATTTGCCTGAATTCATTTGCGCTTAACAACTCCCATTCCTTCGGAAGTGTCCAAGCATAGAAGTTGTTAACTTCATGCAAGGTGTCGACTCCAACAGCTTTCACGCTGAGTTGAAGTTCTGTTCTTGCACAAACCGTATCAGCCCAACCTCCGCCCGTTGTATCAGGCGCTTTGGGGTAGATATGTGTGATCACGGGTATACTGTCCCACCATGCAGGTCGAATCCTGGGCAGTCCGTAATATTCGGGCTGAAGATCACAACCTAAAACTTTCCAACGGACTTCAACAAATCCGCTTCTCACTCCTGTTTCAACCCTGTAGTTTAACGAATTTATATGCGGCGATGCATTTCCAAAAAACCATAAATTGCCTTGTGAAATCGTATCAAAATTAGGTCCTACAGGTAAACTTCCGAAAGAATTGTACCCCAAAATTCTCCAATCATTTGGAAATCGGATATAAAAGTCCCCTAAAACTCCGCCACCATTTATTATACTGTCTTTTGAGAATGGTAAGACGTAAGACACAATTTCATCTTGACAAACGGTATCCCAAAACTGTTCCCATTTGTTTTTTGGTAATCGAAAATACTCGATAGGCTTGACTTCAGGCGAATATACTCCTGTATTTCCTCCACACTGATTAACGGTGTGAAATGAAACTCGTCCGATATCCTTGCCTACGGTAACTCTGAACTGTAAAAATTCACCGTCAGGTGTGTGCGTACCGGGATAACTTCTCCACGAATTGGGATGTTCACAAACCACAGTGTGGTTTAGAGGACGATATTTGTCTCCGGGAACCTGAAAATAGATATCGCCGCCTTCACAAAAGGTCTGATCTGCCATAACATCCCAACTTTGCCAAGAGGCGTCAATCGTTGGGGTCAACGTATAACGCACGGGGAGACGCTCGCTAAACGTATCTCTCAAGACATACGGAACAATCACCGGTTCACTAATTCCGCATATCCCTTGAGCCGCAAACATCAGAAAACCCTCTGGATCGGCATTATGATTTTGAGCATAAATCTCCACTTCAGAGCGACGAACGTTTATTGGCCCATTTGTCATGTCAGCGTGGAAACGAGCACCCATAAAGCGTGGACGCCCGAAAACGCTGCCATTATCAACAGGTGTAGTCCATCCGTGGAAAAATTCAAAACCTATAGGGCTTATCAAAGATCGTGTTGAACCAAACTGATTAAATACACTCCCACTGGACGACAAACTATCGTTGTCGTTGGCTAAAAGATACCTTACACCGTAATATTCTCCCGGATTTCCCATGGGTTGACCTGTGTTATCAAATAGCGGATTCCAACAAATAAAAAGTGTATCTATAAGTCGAGTTCCGCATATATATTCATCGGGATTTTCCGGATCCGGAATACAAGGCGTTATGGGGCGCGGTAATGACCCTGAAATGTCAAAAATTTGAGGTCGTAATGGCTTTTTTTGGACATCGAATGCGTGGATTCGAGCCCAACTTGTATCGTTTGGACTTGCAAACTGTCCTTGAATAGAAATGGCAGACACATTTCGATGGAAACACTGATTGGCTCCAACCACATATTTGTAGTAAGTCGTGGTTTGCTCCTGTATAGCATAAGTGGGATCACTGACTTGCACGAAGCTACGAACCACAAGAGGTGGACCTGCTTGTGTACTTGTAGAATCCGAAAATCTTGGATAACCCGAAATTCCGGAAGTTGCACCACCATCAAACCTTGAAATGTTGAACGAATCTTTCAAACTTTGCAAATCCCAAAGCGTCTGAGTGCTGCTGCGATTAATCGCAAAATAAGCCACCGTTTCAAGACAACTTGAATTCCATACATCTTCTGCCAAAAAGTTATTGGTGGTCATTTTTGTAATTGTAAAATTGTTCATGGGTTTGGTGGTATCCCATGCTACTCCGATGTTTCCGGTACTTATCGTATCATTTTGATAAAATCCGCTTGGCGTAGTTGGATCGGAACAATTGCGACCAATCGCCGCAACCTTGATTTCAATTCCATCCCCTTGGTATCGTGCTGCAAGTTCGGCTCTGCGTTCAGGCGAATGTGCTTTGATTCGGAAAATGGCACGGAACGTATTCGTATCGCCAAATACAATGTCGCCAAATCCGCCTCCGCCTCCAGGTCGAATCTTCGGATCGGGCGAAGCCCAACGCCTTGGACTAACACCGGGATCTGTTGCTCCCCAAGAAGTACCGGCTCCAACATACATACGTTCGACTAATGCCGTGTCATAAATCCAAACATACGACACAGACGTATCAGGCGCATCGCCGACTTGAAAAAACAAAAATCCTTGTGCAACTTGTGCTTGCTCCGGACCTTGGTCTCCTTCAAGAACAGTGGCTGCAAATCCATTGTTGACCAGATTATTACTAACGGACTGCAAACGACCATACGTTCCGCCCATGTTCAAATAATTGACACAAACCGGAATATTCATGGAAGTCATTTTCCAATCACCGAATGCTTCTTTACTGGTATTGGGTATACCTGGATCGTCGTTCCACCAAATCATTCGATGGATCTGATCTTGACGCCGCCCATACATGTTGCTATTCGTTGTATCCAATGGCGGATTGGCGTTGAACTCTATGCCGCGATCGACATTCCGCTCTCTCTTCAGAGTATTTAGATTATCAATATTGCAAAACGCACGCTGAACTGTAACTTTGGTGTACTCAGGTTGATAGTTAGATACAGTGATGGATGATTCTGTAATCGTACCGCTCTGTGAAGTCACATACGATGTAATTGGGTTGTTGATATTTTCAACTTTCCATTCGTAGGTAAGCTCCCCGTATGGCAAATTTGCTTTATCATCGGAGTAATTTCGAGCTATGAATATAATCGTGCTGTCCTGGCAAATCGGTAAAGGAACAATAATAATCGTATCCACCATTGACGTTGGGGGCAACATGTAGAAGGACGTTGTAGCAATATGGGTGGTTTGTCCCCCTTGCCATGTAGCGGTAAAAGTTCCGCCTATTTCAACATCACGTATATCCGGATTGAAGGTAAGAATAAGATTTAGCCTGTCATAGAATATGCCATTAACTTCAATTGGGAGTAGTGTCGTTGAGGGAGGTGAAAATTGTGCAGGAACGCTCCAATTGGCATTGTTGATTGTCCAATTAATAAACGCAGGGTCGTTGGGTCGTTCGATGGCGATTTGAACCGTATGCTGGTCGGTACCCGTTTTGTTTAAGCAGAATTGATTATTTATAAATGTCGGAGAACTGAGAAGTGGTCCGCCGGAAGTTAATATGTTATAATTCATCGTTTGCGCAAGTCCCACACTGCCAACTAACAAGAGTCCCAATGTTAAATATCCCACCCGCAACGCCTTCGAACGCCACAAAGCAGAAAAAAATCTACGTACAAATTGCATTTTCATAACTATTTTTCACCTTTAAAATTGCTGCAAAAATACGCAATTAAGTTTAAAAAAACAAATTTTGTTTCGTTTTTTGTTAACAAAAATTTTTTAACAGCAAAAAAACCTCTAAAATTTTGAAAATCCAATAATTTTTCGTAACTTTGCAGAAAGATATACCCTGACGATAATGGATAAACCAAAAATCTTGTATGTAAGCCAAGAAATGGTTCCTTACACTAAGGACTCTTCATTGGCTCTTGCAGCACGGCATTTGCCCCAATTCGCACAAGAAAATCAAAGCGACATCCGTGTATTCATGCCCAAATACGGAGTTATCAACGAACGTCGAAATCAACTTCATGAAGTGATTCGGCTTTCGGGAATGAACATTGTGATCAATGATGTGGATTATCCGCTTATCATGAAAGTAGCATCGTTGCCGATTGCTAAGATGCAAATTTATTTTGTAGATAACGAAGATTTTTTCGGTAAAAAAGCCCATCTTGACAAAACGGGAAAGCCCTACGATGATACGGATACCAAACTGATTTTTTTCGCACGCGGTGTGGTTGAAACAACCACTAAATTAGGCTGGACACCTGATTTGGTGCACATCAAAGGTTGGTTCGCAAGCCTATTGCCACTTTATATTCGGAGGTTTTACAAAAACAACCCGAAATACAAAGATGTGAAAATAATCATTTCTCTTTACGACGACGCGTTTAAAGGAAAAATCAATAAAAAATTGATCAACAAACTTAAGTTTGATAATATTCCGACAAAAGATTTGGCGCGCTATGAAGACACGTCTTACATGGATATGATGAAAGCCGCCATTGATTTGGCCGATGGCGTCATCATTGCCGAAGAAGGCGTTGATCCGGAACTTATCGCATACGCGAAAAAAACGCGTACGCCTGTTATGTCTTACAAAGGCGAAGAAACATTTTTTGCCAATGCAACCAAATTCTATACTAAAATTCTCTCGAAATAAGCACCAATTACTACCTGTAAGATTTTTGACATGACCATTTTTCATCGAATTAAACATAACTCTTTTTTTAGTTTTCTTATTCTCGTTTGCGCGCTTTCTTTAGCATTACTATCTTGCAAAAAGGACTTGGCCTCCATCATTGGCGGAGGGCTCCAACCCGGTGATGAATATATTTTTGCCGTGTTTGACGATACAACGGCTTCCCTTCGACTCGTAGCCTATACCATAGCCGATGATTCTGCCGTAACCAGCGGACGGGCGGTTTATTCTTTGGGGAGTTACAACAGTGAGACGTTTGGAACGCTCACCGTGAACCTGATTACCCAAATGTGGGATCCCAATCTTCTTACTCATGACTCAGTAACAAAAGAACCTGAACATATTGACTCGGTTTTTATCCTTTTTGCATACGGACGATCGTATCCTTCCGAAGATGGCTTTCCTACGGATCCAATCAGAATAAACATTGGCGAACTTATAGACCCCGTGCTTAATAACGACTCAACATTCAACAACAAGTACTATAGCAAGCAGTATCGTGACCAAAGATCAGGCTCGCTGTTACGAGATTACACCATCAATCCTTCTGATTTTCGAGATTCGGTTGTAGACCCTTCAGACACATCCGGTCAAACCAAATTACCACTTCCGATTTTGAAAATTCCACTCAACCATTTCGAAGGTAAAGAATATGCAAAAAAACTTTTGGAAGCAAGTCGAAAAGCAGCATTACCGAGTGCGAGTGACGAACCCTTGAATACATTTTTGAGAGAAATTCCCGGCCTTTATTTCGAAGCTCATCCCGAAACATCGCCCGGTCGTGGAAATGTTGTCAGTTTCAATTTTGCCACTGAATACCATGGTACTCCGGGTATCCGAGTGTTTTATCGCAATGAAGGCGATACAGTATCGCGATATCGAGATTATTCGTTTTATCTTTTTTGGAATGGAGGTATGACTTACAACTATATCAACATAGATAACACTAAAGGCTCTGGAGAACTCAACAGCCTACTTAGAGCTCAACTTGGTGACGGTACGATTGTAGGCGATACAACTTCGGGCCAAGAAATGGTTTTTTTACAATCGTTTTATGGTTCGCTCGTTCGTGTGCAAATGCCCGACATTCGTAAGTTTGCAGAAACTGTTAGCAGTAGGCATGATAATAAAAGTATCGTAATCAACCAAGCTTGTTTGGTGATAAATGTCAAACCCGAAGAACGTTTCAAACCAGCAACACAGCTCAACATCGGACATCGAGTAGCTGCCGACACGATATTTGGCATACGCGATCACAGCTCATTTATAGGCGGACAATTCAATGAAAAGAAGTCTGAATATCGCATCTTTCTCACCCGCCACATCCAAAACCTTTTGTTAGATACGCTCGCTCCAAACGTCCCTTTAACACTCTTTTCAAGCACTCAGCATACGCTTCCTGATATTACGACTATTTACGGGCCTTCTAAAGCTCACGGAGATAGACGTATGAGATTAGAGATAGTGTACTCAGTTTTACCCTAACCGTCATGTCGAACATAGTTGAGGAATCCCCTTACTATGGGATGTTTCAACTATGTTCGACATGACAACCAAAAATACCTAACAATATGTGCGGAATAGTTGCCTACATCGGAAAAAAACAAGCCTATCCAATTTTGATCAAAGGCTTGAAACGCTTGGAATATCGTGGATATGACAGCGCAGGCATTGCTTTGATTAACGATAATCATCAACTCAGTGTTTACAAAACCAAAGGAAAAGTTGCCGATTTGGAACATTTTATCAAAGATAAAAATATTTCGGGAACCATTGGAATTGCTCACACGCGTTGGGCCACGCACGGTGAACCCAACGATAAAAATGCACATCCACACTTTTCCGAAAACGAATGTTTGGCACTTATTCACAACGGAATTATTGAAAATTACAGTGTTCTCAAAGAAGAGCTAATGTCGCGTGGACGCACGTTTCAGAGCGATACAGATACGGAAGTTTTAGTACAACTCATCGATTACATTAAAGTAACCGAAAAAACGGATTTGGTTCGAGCCGTTCAATTAGCGCTGTCGCAAGTTACAGGTGCTTATGCAATCGCAATTTTGAGTAAAGAAAATCCTGATATGCTAATTGCTGCTCGTAAAGGAAGTCCATTAGTAGTGGGCGTTGGTGAGGATGAGTTTTTGCTTGGATCAGATGCATCGCCGATTGTTGAATACACCAAAGATGTCGTGTATCTCAACGATGAAGAGATAGTGGTTTTGGAACGTGGCAAAAAAATAAAAGTGACAACCCTCAAAAATGTAAAAAAAACACCCCGCATACAAACACTTGAAATGAGCTTGGAAGCCTTAGAAAAAGGCGATTTTCCGCATTTCATGCTGAAAGAAATTTTCGAACAACCGAAAACGTTGCGTGACAGCATGCGTGGACGAATTTCGACAGACCTCACGCAGGTTGCCCTTTCGGGAATTATCGATAACAAAGATAAGTTCATGAAGGCTCGTCGAATTTTAATTGTAGCCTGTGGAACATCTTGGCACGCAGGGCTTATAGGCGAATACATCATTGAAGAATTGACACGAATTCCTGTTGAGGTGGAATACGCTTCCGAATTTCGTTATCGCAATCCGATCATCTACAAAGATGATGTGGTGATTGCCATTTCGCAATCAGGTGAAACTGCGGATACGCTTGCTGCGATCGAGTTAGCGAAAAAAGCCGGCGCATTTGTATATGGTATTTGCAATGTTGTAGGTTCGTCAATTCCACGTTTGACAGATAGCGGAACGTATATGCATGCAGGTCCCGAAATCGGCGTAGCGTCCACAAAAGCGTTTACTGCACAAGTTACAGCATTGATATTGGTCGGTTTGGTTTTAGCCAAAGAAATGAAAACCATTAGCGACGAACGGTATTTGGAAATCATCAAAGACCTTTCGGAAATGCCTGAAAAGATTGAGGAAACTTTAAAATTGAACGAACAGATTAAAGATTTTTCAAAGATATTTACCTACTCGAAAAATTTCCTGTATCTCGGTCGCGGCTACAATTATCCGTTGGCTCTCGAAGGTGCGCTAAAACTTAAAGAAATTTCTTACATTCACGCCGAAGGTTATCCTGCTGCCGAAATGAAACACGGCCCGATTGCGCTGATTGATTCCGAAATGCCCGTGGTTGTGATTGCAACTAACAAAGGCCATTACGACAAAATCGTGAGCAATATTCAAGAAGTAAAAGCGCGTAAAGCCCGCATCATTTCTATCGTTACAAAAGGCGACACTACAGTGAAAAACATCTCGGATTTTTGCATCGAAATTCCGGAAACGGAAGAAATGCTCGTGCCGATTTTAGCGTGTATTCCGTTGCAACTTTTGGCGTATCACATTGCCACTTTGAAAGGCTGCAATGTTGACCAGCCGCGGAATTTGGCGAAATCCGTGACAGTGGAGTAAGAGCGGGGTTCGCCTGCCTCGTTTCGCGCAAACCACGCCCCTACACGTCTACACTTGCTAAATTTTCAATAATAAATTCTTGGCGTTCGGGTGTGTTTTTTCCCATGTAAAAACTCAACAATTCTTTGATGCCGGAATCTTTGGAAATCATAACCGGATCTAATCGCATTTCGGGGCCGATAAACGTTTTAAATTCGTCGGGCGAAATTTCGCCAAGCCCTTTAAATCTGGTAATTTCGGGGTTTGTACCTAATTTTTCTAAAGCGGTCAAACGTTCTTCATCGGTGTAACAATAAAACGTTTGATCTTTCTTTCTCACACGAAACAGCGGTGTTTGCAAGATATACACGTGTCCGTTGCGAATTAAATCCGGAAAAAATTGCAAGAAAAATGTGAGCAAAAGCAAACGAATGTGCATGCCGTCAACATCGGCATCAGTAGCGATTACGATATTGTTGTAACGCAGATTTTCCAAGTCATCGCTAATGTTCAAAGCCGCTTGCAACAAATTAAATTCTTCGTTTTCGTAAACAATTTTTCGGGTCAAACCGTAACAGTTCAACGGTTTTCCTTTGAGTTTGAAAACCGCTTGCGTATTCACATCGCGAACTTTCGTAACGCTTCCTCCCGCAGAATCTCCCTCCGTGATAAACAGCGTGGTTTCCAATTTTCGCTCATCGTTGGAATTGTAGTGAACACGGCAATCGCAGAGTTTTTTGTTGTGTAAACTCACTTTTTTTGCCGATTCGCGCGCCAACTTTTTAATGTTGTCCATACCCTTGCGTTCCTTCTCGTTTTGCACGATTTTTTGGAGCAAAGCCTCAGCCGTTTCGCTGTGAATATGGAGGTAATTATCGAGGTGTTTTTTGACAATATTGTTGATGTAGTTTCGAATGGTTTCGCCTTTACCATCAGGCAAAACATGGTTTGAACCGAGTTTGGTTTTGGTCTGGCTTTCGAAGGTAGGCTCTTGAATCCGCAAACAAATCGCAGCCACAATCGCTCCTCGAACATCCGACGGCTCGAAATCTTTTTTGTAAAATTCGCGCACCGTTTTTACAATTGCTTCGCGAAAAGCAATGAGATGGGTTCCGCCTTGCGTGGTGTTTTGACCGTTCACAAACGACGTATAATCCTCGCCATACTGGCGCGGGTGGTGCGTCATCGCAAATTCAAAATCCTCGTCTTGAATGTGAATAATCGGATAAATTGGTTCGGTATCCAAATTGTTGGTGAGCAAATCGAACAGACCGTTTTTTGAAATTAGCGTTTGATCATTAAATTTTATGGTCAATCCTGCGTTGAGATAGCAATAATTCCAAAGCATCTTCTCAACGTATTCCGTGCGATAGTAGTAGTTTTTGAACAATTCCGCATCGGGCGTAAACACAATTTTTGTTCCATCGCGAAGACTTCCGCTGTCTTGAGTTTTTTCGTCATTCGTGATAACACCTTTCGAAAATTCGGCCTTTTTTGTTTTTCCATCGCGAACGGATTGCACTTTAAAATAGCTCGAAAGCGCGTTCACAGCTTTCGCTCCAACGCCGTTCAATCCAACGGATTTTTTAAACGCCTCCGAATCGAATTTTCCTGAAGTGTTCATTTTTGAAACACTTTCCACCATTTTTCCAAGTGGAATTCCGCGTCCGTAGTCGCGAATGGTCACGGTTCCGTCAGAAATTTTCACTTCTATCGTGCGACCGTTTCCCATCACAAATTCGTCGATACTGTTGTCCATAATTTCTTTCAACAGCACATAAATTCCATCATCGTGCGAAGCGCCATCGCCCAATTTTCCAATGTACATCCCTGGGCGTTTGCGGATGTGTTCAATCCATTCTAAGGATTTTATGTTGTCTTCGGTGTAGTTTATCGTCATTTTTGATTTTTAGATTGGTTAAAATTTATTCGTAATCCTCATCTTCATCATAATACCATTCCTCTTCTAGATCATAATAAGTTCCTGAGGTCACATCAACGATTTCAATATCGAAAATCAAAGTTGAAAACGCAGGAATCGTTCCCTGAGCACGAGAACCATAAGCCATATTCGATGGAATAATCAAGGTTGCTTTGGTGCCAGTTTTCATACCTAAAACAGCATAGTCCATACCAGGGATTATTCGTCCTGCGCCAACTTGAAATGAAAGTGGCTCATACGAACGGTCCGATTTGTAAATATCATGCTCTTTAGCGATGTCTTCAAGGCTTGTATCGAAAATAGTTCCATCCAAAAAACGACCTACATAATTTATCGTAATAGTTTCTCCTCTACTTATTGGTCTGCCGTCTCCCTCAGTTGTAATGATCACGAAAACGCCGTCATCATTAGGTTCTACAGTGATGCCTTGTTCAGAAATAAACGCTTTCAGTTTTGTCGCTTCTTCGGCTTCGCCTCTAATTTGATCTTCTTCCATTTTTTTCCAAAATTCGTCTTCCGTATAAACGTCTTCTACTTTAATTGTATAAAACACAGATTTGATACCATCAAGAGAACCAGGCGGATTGTATTTTCTCAACGTATCCATGTTGAATACAAACGTTACGCTGTCGCCTTTTCCAATCATTTGCAGGGCTTCCATCAAATCTCCGGGGTGTTGAGATTCCATCACTTGAAACATAGGTTCAGGACCACCGATATTGGCATATTCCAACTCATCGTCCAAATACGCCCAAATTTCTGCAATAATAATGTCGCCAAGTTGTGCTCTTGGATTGTCGGTTTTGATGTGGAATTTATAATGCAATCCGGTTTTGGTTTGAGTAAAACCATCTAAGTTTTGCGCCATGCAAACCGAAATACCGAAAATCATTGCCAATACTGTAATTACTGCTTTTTTCATTTTATAAACTTTATGAACGTCACAAACTGCTTAAATTTTCACATTATCAATCAACCTCACATCCCCCAACCAAATCGCCACACACGCCACACGGCGTCGGCAATCCTTCCATTTTTCTATAGGTTGTAAAGTTTTTGCATTCACAATTTCGAAATATTCCAATTTGGTGCGAGGAATTTTTTGGAGTTGATCTTCTGCAAATTCTTTTAATTGTGCAGGTGTAAATACATCCATTAAATCTCGACAATCTCTGAGAATTTTGTGTATTTGCGGAGCAATCCGACGATCTTCTTCCGATAATTGCGTGTTTCGCGAACTCATCGCCAAGCCGTCGTGCTCACGAACTGTAGGACATCCAACGATTTCCACTGCCAAATTTTCCTGTTCCACTAACGCACGAATAATTGCCAATTGCTGAAAATCTTTTTCGCCGAAATACGCTGTAGTCGGCTTTACCAAATCAAACAAACGTTTCACAACAACCGCAACTCCATTGAAATGTCCCGGACGAAATGCGCCTTCCATTACCGTTTCCAATGTTCCGAAATTGTAGACTTCCGTAGGGTTTTCGGGATACATTTCCGCGTTTTCGGGTGCGAAAACAATCGTACTGCCAACATCTTTTAGTAAGTCCAAATCACATTCCAAATCCTTCGGATATTTCTCCAAATCCTCAGAATTATTGAATTGAATAGGGTTTACAAAAACACTCACCACCACCACTTCATTCTCGCGTCTGGCTTGTCGCACAAGCGATAAATGCCCTTCGTGCAAAGCGCCCATCGTCGGCACAAAACCAATAATCGGATTCGCGCCTTGCGCTTTTAATGCGTCTTGAAGTTCGGTTTTTGTTCGACAAAGAATCATACAACAATCGTTAAATTAGCTGACAAAGATACAAAAAAAAGTTGAAAATTAGAAATCGAAACTTAAAGCATCTTAAAATCAAAGAGTTTCAATTATCAAAACTTGCTCTGTTTTTGCTGAAATCTGATACCGGTTATCGATTCGATAACCCACCACCCAAACAATATTTTCGCCCGAACAGAGCAACCAAACTCGCTCTTTCTCAAAACGAGACAATTTTCGGTTGATAAAAAAATCACTTAATTTTTGTTTGCCGCGTTGTCCGAAAGGAACAAAAAAATCGCCCTTCTTCCAACGGCGTAAAGTTAATGGAAATTGGAGTTTGTCGAAATCTAATTGCGCAATGTTTGGGTTGGTGTTTAGGGTGAAATTTTCGATGTTTACAAGGTCAATCCGTAGGGACGCACCCGCGTGTGCGTCCTTGTGATCATTTGTCACAATTGCCGACAGGGGCGCACACGTGGGTGCGCCCGTACAATCCGCATTAAACAATGGTTCAATGATTAATTGACCGTTGTGTGTAATCGCGCGATGTGTTTTTGATATGAATTGCTTTCCAGACTGTCCATCAAGTGTTTTTTGAATGTTACGAATTTGGGTTGCCGAAAAACCACAATTTTGTAGAGTTTCCAGATCTTGCAAAGATTGAGTTTCGAGGTCTTGCAAATTTTCCATACTTTGCAAAATGCTTGTTTTGGCTGATTTATCAAGCGTTTCCAAACATGGGATTAGATGGTGGCGAATGTTGTTTCTCAAATAATAATCGTCGGAATTGGTTGTGTCTTCGCAGTGTTTGAGATTATTTTTGATGGCGTAATTTTCCAAATCTTGTCTTGAAAATTTGAGCAATGGACGAATAGTTTGCTCACGCTTCGGAAGCATACCACGCAAACCCTTGACACCCGCTCCTCGCAAAAGATTTATAAAAAATGTTTCAATCTGATCATCGGCATGATGAGCAACGGCAACGTAATTGTATTTTTCTTTTTTCAATAGTTCTGAAAAATAGGTGTAGCGCAGATTTCGGGCGACCATTTGAACAGATTGTTTTGATTTTTTTTGTTCGGTTTCGGTATCAAAACGTTTGCAAAAAAATGGTAATCCATAAGATTTTGCCAAATTTTTCACAAATTTTTCATCTTCATCGGACTCTTTTCCACGCAATTGAAAATTGCAATGCACAATTGCTAAATCGTTCATTCCATGCTTATTCAATAAATCCAATAATACTACTGAATCCAAGCCTCCGCTAACCGCTACCAAAATACGGTCGGAAGGTTCGACTAATGCAGAAATATTCAATGAAAATGATTTCATAACTTGCAAAGATACGATTTTTTTTTCAATGTTCATTTTTTTGTGACCAAAAAAACGAACATAAAGAAAATTTTCGTATCTTTGCAAAACCAAATCCCTAAAAAACTACAATTATGAAAAAGCAAGTTCTTACATTTTGGCGCTGCAACCATTGCGGAAATATCGCCGAAAAGATTGTCGATTCAGGTGTTAAGATGGTTTGCTGTGGCGAACCCATGCAAGAATTAATTCCGAATACCATTGAAGCAAGTGTTGAGAAACACCTGCCGGTTGTGACAAAAATCGACGATTGTACCATGAAAATTGAAGTCGGTAGTGTTCCTCATCCCATGTTAGAGGAGCATCACATCGTGTTTATTTACCTCGAAACAGAAGACGGTGGCGAACATGTTATGTTAGACGTAAACGGCAAACCTGAAACCGAATTTTGCACGTGCAAACACAAACCTATTGCAGTTTACGAGTATTGTAACCTACACGGTTTATGGAAAACAGAAATTAAATAATTTTTTGTAGGGGCGGGTTTGAAACCCGCCCCTACGTTTATAACGTCCGTTTAGTCTCAATAATTTCGTAACCTTCAATGATATCGCCAACTTTGATGTCATTGAAATTTTCGATATTCAAACCGCAATCTTGCCCCGACACAACTTCTTTCACATCGTCTTTGAAACGTTTGAGAGAGCCGAGTTTTCCTGTATAAACCACAATCCCATCGCGGATAATTCGAACTTTCGTACTGCGTTGAATTTTGCCGTCTAAAACGATACATCCTGCAATAGAGCCAACTTTCGTGATCTTGAACACCTCTTTGACTTCGAGGTTGCATGTGATCTTTTCTTGAACATCCGGCGCTAACATACCTTCGAGAGAATCTTTCACTTCCTCGATTGCCTTGTAAATTACGGAATACAAACGAATGTCGATTTGTTCGCTTTCGGCTAATCTTCGAGCGGAAACAGATGGACGAACTTGGAACCCGATGATCAATGCATCCGATGCAGATGCAAGAACCACGTCGCCTTCGGAGATTTGTCCAACGGCTTTGTGAATCACTTTCACTTGAACTTCCGGTGTTGAAAGTTTCAACAAAGAGTCTGCTAATGCTTCAACTGATCCGTCCACATCACCTTTAACGATAACATTGAGTTCTTTGAAATCGCCAATCGCAATACGACGGCCGATTTCATCCAATGTGATATGTTTATGCGTTCGCAAACCTTGCTCGCGTTGCAACTGTAAACGGCGAGTAGCAACATCTTTCGCTTCTTTGTCGGAAGGCGTAACATTGAACCCGTCGCCCGCTTGTGGTGCACCATTCAAACCTAACAACAAAATCGGTTGAGAAGGACCGGCTTTTTGGATCGGACGATTTCGCTCATTAAACATCGCTTTCACGCGACCATACGTGCTTCCCGCCAAAATATCATCACCTACAGAAATAGTTCCGTCTTGGATTAGAACATTAGCCACAAAACCGCGACCTTTATCCAACGAAGCCTCTATAATTGTACCTTTCGCACGTTTTTTAGGATTGGCTTTCAACTCCAAAATATCGGCTTCCAAAAGCACTTTTTCGAGCAATTCAGGAATACCCGTACCAATTTTTGCAGCAATATCCTGACTTTGATATTTTCCGCCCCATTCTTCTACCAAAATATTCATTTCCGCAAGCGCTTGCTTGATACGCGTGGGATCTGCGGTTGGTTTATCAATTTTGTTAATCGCAAAAACAATCGGAACATTACCCGCTTGTGCGTGATTGATGGCTTCGATGGTTTGAGGCATGATTCGGTCGTCCGCAGCAATTACAATAATTGCAATATCGGTGATTTTTGCTCCACGTGCACGCATCGCGGTAAACGCTTCGTGGCCTGGCGTATCCAAAAATGTAATCTGACGACCACCATCGAGCGTTACTTCGTAAGCCCCGATGTGCTGCGTAATTCCGCCTGCTTCGCCTGCAATTACGTTGGCGTGACGAATATAATCCAAAAGCGACGTTTTTCCATGGTCAACGTGTCCCATCACGGTAACGATAGGCGCACGAGGTCTCAAATCTTCGGGATTGTCGGCTTCTTCAACTTCCGAAAGCGTTTCCATAACTTCTGCTCCAACGAACTCGATTTTAAAGCCGTATTCATCGGCTAAAAGCGAAATAATTTCGGCGTTCAGACGTTGGTTGATGGATACGAACTGTCCAACCGACATACACGTTCCGATAATCGACGTAACAGGAACATTCATCATGTGTGCCAATTCATTCGCCGTAACAAATTCCGTCACTTTCAAAACGCCTGCTTCTTGCTGAGCGCGCACGGCTTCTTCTTGTCTTTCAGCAGCAATTTGACTGCGTTTTTCGCGACGGTGTTTAGAAAATTTGGATTTCCCTGTCCCGCCTAAACGTGCCAATGTTTCTTTAATTTGCTTTTCGATTTCGGTGTTGTCAACTTCTGTAATCGGTCTTGCCTTACCTTGTTTAGCGGGTTTAGCTTCTTTTTTCCAACCTGCTTTTTCGGCATTTTTTATGGCTTCTTTGATGTCAACACTTTTCTTTTTGTCTTTGCGAATGCGTTCGCGTTTCTTTTTAGAATTGCCTGTTGGCGATGGTGACGTGGAGGGCTTTTTATTGAACTGTGACAAATCTATGGTTTGTCCTGTCATTTTTGGACCTTCAACTTTTTTATATTCGGTTTTGATGTGTTCGATAACACGTTCTTCAGCCTGAGGAATAATCGGTTCCGGTGTTTTCTCTTGAACAGATGGTTCGACAATCGGTTTTTCTTTCGGTTTTTGTTTTGTTTTTTCTACTTTTTCAGAGGGCTTTTTCGGGTCTTTCTTTTTCTTTTTTTCCTCTGCTATCTTAGCTTCACGAGCTTCTGCAAGTTCTTTTTTGGATTTTTTGTCGGGACGTGTTTTAGAATTGATAATACTCAAATCTATTTTTCCAAGAACTTTTGGACCTTCAACCACATTTTCCTCTTCAACTTTTTCTTCAATAATTTCTTCTTCAGTTTTCTTTTTTGTTGCAGTTTTCTTTTGGAGTTCTTCTTTTTCAGGTTCTATTTTTTCAGACTTTTCGGGAGTTTCAGCAATTGGTTCTTCTTTAACATCTTTTTCTTTGGTTTTAACGGCAGGTTTAGCCTTTTTTTCGAGTGTGGCACTTTTGATGTTATATTCCTCTTCTTCCTCTTTTTCTGCTACTTTCGGAGTTTCTTTGATTGTAACCGTTTCTTTCTTTTGATATTCCAAAGCGATTTTTTCTGCGGCTTCTTTGGTTTTCTTGTCACCCTGAAATTGTTTTTCCAAGGCTCCATACATATCGGGAGTAAGTTTGGAATTTGGATTTGAATCGACTTCAAATCCTTTGCTTTCCAAAAACTCAATAACCGTATTTACAGCGATATTAAACTCTTTCGCTGCTTTTGAAAGCCTGATACCTTTGACTTCTTCTGACATATTCCCTCCCTCTTTTTTATTTGTTTTATTTGTTGGGGCGTTGCGCGTAACGCCCTTACTTTATACTAGTCTTTACGTGTGACTATTCAAATTCCGCTTGCAAAACACGCAATACGTCTTGAATGGTTTCCTCCTCCAAATCCGTACGTTTCTCAAGTTCTTTCGCAGGAATTGCCAATACATCTTTCGCCGTATCGCAACCGATAGCGGTGAGTGCGTCAATAACCCACTGTTCGATTTCATCGTTAAATTCTTGCAAATCTACGTCTTCGTAATCTACATCAACCGTATCACGATACACATTGATTTCATAGCCTGCCAAACGACCGGCGAGTTTGATATTGTGTCCACCTTTTCCGATAGCCAACGAAACTTGATCGGGTTTCATGGTGATATCAGCCGTTTTATCTTCTTCATGCAGTTTAATACTGATAATTTTTGCAGGACTCAATGCGCGTGCAATCAACAATTCGGAGTTATTCGTCCAATTAATGACATCAATATTTTCGTTGCGTAATTCTCTTACAATACCGTGAATTCGCGAACCTTTCACACCTACGCAAGCGCCTACGGGATCAATACGATCATCATAAGATTCAACAGCGATTTTAGCACGTTCGCCCGGTTCACGTTCGATACGTCTAATGGTGATGAGTCCATCGAAAATCTCGGGAATCTCTTGTTCCATCAAACGTTCAAGGAATACAGGCGATGTTCTGGACAAAATAATTTGCGGTGTGCCGTTTCGCATGTCTACTTTTAAAACGATGGCACGAATGGTGTCACCTTTGCGATAAAAATCGGCAGGAATTTGTTCAGCACGTGGCAAAATCAATTCGATACCTTCATCGTCGAGCACTAAAATTTCACGTTTCCAAACTTGATATACTTCGCCCGTCATCACTTCGCCAATGCGTTCTTTGTATTTTTTATAAACGTTGTTTTTTTCGTATTCTTGGATTTTTCCAACTAAATTTTGGCGAATAGACAGAATCTCACGACGACCGAAATCTTTCATGAAAATTTGTTCCGAAACTTCTTCGCCAACTTCGAAATCGGGTTCGATTTTAATGGCTTTGGAATATTCGATTTGTGTGTTTTCATCGTCCATTTCATCATCTTCAACGATGGTCAAATTGCGATAAATTTCCAAATCGCCCTTGTCGATGTTCACAATGATATCAATATTTTCATCCGTGCCGTATTTTTTTTGCAACATGCCTCTAAATACGTCTTCCAAAATACGCATCATCGTTTCGCGATCGATGTTTTTAAACTCTTTAAATTCTGAGAAACTCTCTACCAAATTAATGTTATCCATGGTGAGTTCTTTTTAAAATGTTAATACTATTTTTGTTTCTTTTTGATCGGTATACTTGATGGAAACAGGCTGTGTGAGCTCCGGTTCCGCTTGTTTTGTTGTTTTTTTCTTTTTTTTGACTTCGGGTAAAACTCGAAAATAATCGTCAGTTGCTTCAATCAATTCGCCTTTGATTTCGGTTCCATCATTCATAATCACTTGCACGTTTCGACCCACATTTTTCTTGAATTGACGCAGAATTCGCAACGGCAAATCCAATCCTGCCGACGACACATCCAATGCAAAATCCTCCTGTTCTCTATCCAGATTTCCTTCAATATGACGGCTTAAAGTAATGCAGTCCTCAATCATTACGCCACGTTCGCTATCAATGAACACGCGGATTTTGTTGTCGGTTTTTACGCGACAATCCACCAGAAACACGTCGCTGTTGGCGAGTTTTTCGTTGATTAAGGTTCGTATGTGTTGTTCGTTTATCATTTTTTTAAGTGGTCAATGGTTAATGGTGATTTTTTATTAATCATTAACCATTTATCATTATCAAAAAAGAGGCTCTCGCCCCCTCAAAAATCTATCTGTACAAAAATTCACATGCCTGCAATTTTTCTTCCCAACTTCACGTTCTGCCTTTCGTACCTCGGGCGGGACTTGAACCCGCACTTCCTCAACGGAAACAGGATTTTAAGTCCTGCGTGTCTACCAATTCCACCACCAAGGCAACTTTTTCGCGGTGCAAAGATACGAAAAAAAAATGAATTCACAAAATTTTATTGAATTTACTCTTAAACAATCCCCTCTCTCAACAAGTCATGAAAATGAATTACGCCATGATATTCGTTGGCGTCATTCACCACCAAAAGTTGCGAAATGCCGTGTTTTCGCATGATTTCGACAGCGTTCACAGCCATTTCGGAATCCAAAATGGTTTTCGGTGAAACACCCATAAAATCTTTAGCCAAAATGGGTTCGAGCGGTTGGTTTTTTTGCAAGAGTCGGCGCAAATCGCCATCGGTGATGACGCCGACAAGTTTGTTATTTTCGACAACTGCCGTAACCCCCAAGCGTTTGCCCGTCATTTCCAAAATGACGTCTTTTAATGGAGTTTCGGGTGAAACATGCGGCTTTCCGTTATTTGCCGAAAGGTCTGAAATGCGCAAATAGAGTTGTTTTCCGAGCGCTCCGCCAGGGTGATACTTTCCAAAATCTTTAGCCGTAAATCCGCGACATTCAAGCAAAGCAACGGCTAAGGCATCGCCCATAACCAATTGCGCAGTGGTGCTTGCAGTGGGAGCAAGATTATTCGGACAGGCTTCACATTCAACGGTACAATTCAATGTGAAATCGGCGTGTTGCGCCAAATACGAAGTCGTGTTTCCAACTAAAGCGATTAATGGATTTCCAAAATTTTTGATGAGAGGCACCAAAACTTTGATTTCGGGCGTATTTCCGCTTTTGGAAATACACAATACCACATCGCCGTCCTGTATCATGCCCAAATCGCCGTGAATAGCGTCTGCAGCGTGCATAAATACAGCAGGTGTTCCCGTTGAATTCAATGTGGAAACAAGTTTTGTGCCGATATTCGCAGATTTGCCGATGCCACTCACAATCAAACGACCTTTCATGTTGAGAATGCAATTCACCACATCCGAGAAATCGGAATTAATGAAATTTTCAAGATTAGCAATGGCTTGCGCTTCGTTGCGAATGGTCTTTTTGGCGATGTTTTGAATATTTTCCGGAGTTTTTGCCATAGAAATTTGGTTTTTTGAAAAAAAAGTATTAACTTTGGGAAATCAAACCACAAAGATAAGCATTTTTTTAGAATTATGGAATTCTCGTCGGAGATTTTACACTCGGAGTTGAAACGTATTTTTGGATTTGACCGATTCAAAGGGACGCAGGAAGAGGTGATCAGCAGTTTGCTGGCGGGTCGTGACACGTTTGTGATCATGCCTACCGGTGGCGGGAAATCCTTGTGCTATCAATTGCCGGCATTGCTTTTGCCCGGAACGGCGGTGATCGTTTCGCCATTGATTTCGTTGATGAAAAATCAAGTGGATGCTGTGCGAAATTTTGGTTCGGAGTTTGGTGTTGCGCATTATCTCAACTCGTCGTTGAATAAAATAGAAATGGCCAAAGTGAAAGAAGAAATTTTGGAAGGAAAAACCAAATTACTTTATGTAGCGCCCGAATCGTTGACGAAAAAAGACAATGTCGTATTTTTTCGCAAGGTAAAAGTTTCGTTTTATGCCATCGACGAAGCGCATTGTATTTCGGAATGGGGACACGATTTTCGTCAGGAATATCGTCGTTTGCGACCGCTGATTAATGAGATTGGACATACTGTCCCGGTAATGGCACTTACAGCAACAGCAACGCCAAAAGTTCAAAAAGATATTCAGAAAAACTTGAATATGCAGAATGCACAGGTGTTTATTTCGTCGTTTAATCGTCCGAATTTGTATTATGAAGTACGTCCGAAAACGAAAAATATAGACAAAGATGTTGTACGCTATATTCGTGAAAACTCAGGAAAATCAGGCATTGTATATTGTTTGAGTCGAAAACGTGTGGAAGAATTTGCGCAAGTTTTGCAAACCAACGGGATTAGGGCTTTGCCCTATCATGCGGGGCTTGAACAACAAGTCCGAGCCGAAAATCAAGACCGTTTTTTGAATGAAGATGTCAATGTAATTGTAGCGACGATTGCGTTCGGAATGGGTATTGACAAGCCCGACGTGCGATTTGTGATTCATTACAACATGCCGAAAAGTTTGGAGGGTTATTATCAAGAAACCGGTCGTGCGGGGCGCGACGGCGGAGAAGGACATTGCATAGCGTTTTTCAACCATGAAGATATCATGAAGTTGGAAAATTTCATTCGCAAAGAAAAAGGAATTGCGGATCAAGAAATAGCCATTCAACTTATTGCTGAAACCGTGTCGTATGCGGAAACGGGCATGTGTCGACGAAAAAATATTTTGCATTATTTTGGTGAAGTATTCGAAATTAAACATTGCGGGTATTGCGACAATTGTTTGCATCCGAAGGAAAAAATAGATGTTACGGAAGATGTGTTGACCATATTGGAAACGATGGAAGAAATGACGCAAGGCTACAAAACCAAACACATTTGTCATGTAATTATCGGTCAAACGACTGCTCAAATCAAAAATCACAAACACCATGATTTGTCGGCGTTCGGGCAAGGTCAAGAAAAAGATATTTCGCATTGGAATTCAGTAGTTCGTCAATGTTTGATGGAGCATTTGATCGAAAAAGATATGGAGAATTACGGCACGGTTAAGATGACGGGAAAAGGTCGAAATTATTTGGGAAACCCATATCCGATTACGATTGCCAAAGATAGAAATTTTGAAGACGAAGAGCCGATCACACTCATCGGAAAAGAAGGCGATGAACAGTTATTGCTGCTTTTAAAGGAAGAATTGAGAGTTTTAGCCAAAAAACAAAATGTAAGTTCGTGGGCGATTTTGACTGAGCCATCGTTGATTGATATGACGGTGCAATATCCGATTACAATGGAGGAAATGAGTCAAATTTCCGGTATGGGTGCCGTGAAAGCAGCAAAATACGGGCAGTCATTTATCAACATTATCAAGCGTTATGTGGAAGAAAACGAGATTGAACGTCCACAAGATTTGGTGGTGAAAACCATTGTGAATAAATCGGGATTGAAAGTTTACATCATTCAAAACATAGACAGAAAATTGCCTTTAGAGGATATTGCGAAAGCAAAAGGCTTGACGATGGACGATTTAATCACAGAAATGGAGCGTATTGTGGCGAGCGGAACAAAAATTAATATCAATTATTACATCAAGGAGTGCTTAGATAGATACCATGTTGAGGATATTTACGACTATTTTTCGGAAGCCGAAAGTGATTGTGCGGAAGAGTGTTTGAAAGAACTCGATGAAAATGAATATACGTTGGAGGAAGTGCGCTTGGTGCGCTTGAAATATCTTACGGAAGTAGGATTTTAGTTATGAATGATGAGTTATGAGTGGTTAGTGAGCCTGGTCGAACTATGAAAATTTTACAAAACAAAAACAAAAAAATATTATGAAAAAAACCTTAATTTATGCAGCCTTTATTTTCGGCGGAATTGCCGTGAGTTGTCAGTCCAAACCATCCGAAACGTCTGTTTTTTCAGCAGGTTCGGTGGAAGGCATTACGATCGCAATGATTGACACCGATGTAATTTTCGAAAACTACGACATGGTTGCCGATGTGATGAGCGAGTTGGAAGCCATTGAAAAAAGACTTACACAAGATTTGCAACGCCAAGCCAGAAATTTTCAAACCGATTATGAAAATTATTTGAAAGTTGGCGCAACCATGACGTTGAGCGAACAAAGAAAAAAAGAAGAACAGTTGCAAAAGCGTCAGGAAGAAATACAACAGTTGGAACAACGATACATGCAACAGTTGATGGAAGCGCGTGCACAAAAAAATCAGGAGGTGCAAGACCAAATGTTTTCGTTCATTGAGGAATTCAATAAAGAAAACGGTAATTATTCCATCATCATGTCAAAAGCGCGTACGAGCGGCGTACTTTATTCGTTGCCATCTATGGACATTACCGAAGCCGTTCTTGAGGCGATGAATGCAGACTACAGCAAAAATCGCAGAAAAAAATAATGCATTCGCTTGACGAAATAATTGCACAAGCCTTGCAAGAGGATGTTGGTGATGGCGATCACACGTCATTGGCTTGTATTCCTGAAACGGCAAAAGGTTCAGCGATTTTATCAGTTAAGGAAGCAGGTGTTTTAGCAGGCGTTGAGGTTGCAAAACAGGTGTTTTTTCAAGTCGATCCAACCTTGAAGTTTCAAACTTTTTTGAATGATGGAACTCGAATTAAACCAGGAGATGTAGCGTTTGAAGTAAGCGGCTCATCGCGTTCAATTTTAACAGGCGAACGTTTAGCCCTCAATTTCATGCAACGCATGAGTGGAATTGCCACGCAAACCCGACGCATGGTTGATTTGCTAAACGGCACAAAAGCAAAGATTTTAGACACCCGAAAAACCTCGCCAAATCTACGATTAATCGAAAAAATGGCTGTCAAAATCGGTGGCGGAGACAATCACCGTTTCGGACTTTACGACATGATGATGATCAAAGACAACCACATTGATTTTGCGGGCGGAATCAAGCAAGCCATTAATGCAGCACACGATTATCTACAAAAAAATCAGAAAAAATTAGCCATAGAAATTGAAGTTCGAAATTTTGATGAATTGTCACAAGTATTGGAAAGAGGCGGAATTCAAAGAATTATGTTGGACAATTTTTCACCAACGGATTTGAAAAAAGCCGTAGACCTAATCGCAGGACGTTACGAAACCGAAGCCTCTGGAGGTATCACCGAACAAACCATTCGCAAATATGCCGAAACAGGCGTGGATTATATTTCGGTAGGCGCATTAACCCATCAAATACAGAGTTTAGATTTAAGTTTAAAAGCCATATAAAATGAAAAAAATCATCACCACCGCAATCACCATTTTCCTGAGCGCAGGATTAGCGTTCTCACAACCCTCAAAAGATTTGGTAAACCTAATCGAATCTGCCAAACTAATCGCCGAAAGAGACGAAGACCCTTTGGTAAGAACCATCGCCTTGTTCCAATCGGAAATCAATAAATTCAACACGGTTGAACAAGCGATTGTCAATTCGATGATTGCGGAATGTTTGATGGCTTATTTGCAACAAAATCGTTGGGAAATTTTTGAACGCACGCCGTTAGCAAATCCCGATTTAACAGACGTTCGTACGTGGGATACGCGTTTGCTTTTGCAACAAACGATTGCCTATTATCAAGCCTCTTTGCAACCTCGCGAAGCCTTGCAAAATCTGCGTGTTCGGGATTATAAAGCCATTTTGGAATTGGGTGATGATGAAAGCGAAATTCAACGTCCGACAATGTTCGATTTGTTGGCACATCGTGCGATTAACGCGTGGAGCCAAGATGATTTGCGACTCACTCAACCCTTAGACGGATTTTTGGTGGATAATCAGCAGTATTTTTCGCAATCCAGTGTTTTTGCAACGCTTAAAATTCCAAGCATTGACACGCTTTCGTTGGATTATCAAATTTTGAAAACCTATCAATTGTTGAGTCAATTTCATCTTCGAGACTATAATCGGGATGTCTTAGTTCCTTTGACTTTACAACGTATGGCGTGGGTTCGAAAAAAAGCGGTTTTTGAAAATGTAGACAGCCTTTATCAAAAAGCACTTGAAACTTATGTGCTGCTTTTTCCTAATCCTGAAGATACGTTCGCAGCACAAATTTATTGGGCTTTGGCGGAATTTCACAACGAACTCGGAAATCGTCACAATAACCTGGTATCAGAAGATTTTCGATTAGATAAAAAAGCAGCCTTGCGTTATACGGAAATTTTGCAAAACCGTTTTACTCAAACGCCGTTCGCAAATGCTGCAAAATCATTGGCGGAGCAAATTCAGTTGCCGGCGATTTCGTTGACTATGCAAGAACTTATTTTGCCAAATCAGCACAATTTGTTTTTGATGCGCTATGCGAATGCAGAAAAAGTTTATTTTTGGTTGTATCGCTTGTCTGAAGAGGATTTGAGAAGTGCTGATTTTTTACAGGATCGTCAACTTTTTATCATGAATTTGACTTCGGGACGTGCTTCTCACAATCAATGGATAACCACAGTTCCGAATCCTGGAGATTTTCAAATCCATCGTATAGAATTGTCACTTCAGCCGCTTCCTGTGGGATATTACGTGTTATTTGCCTCAACAAATGGTGTTATTTCAACGAACGGAATTGACTTAGAAGCACAGTTTTTCGGTGTTAGCGAGTTGTCTTTGGTTTCCAATTCGACGGATGAAAAACTCGAAGGCATTGTTCTCAATCGTCGAACAGGAAAGCCTTTTGCAGGTGTAAACATTCGGTTGTTTTCCAGAACATTCGATTGGCGAACCCGTCAAGAAACCATCACCGAATTGGCGAAGTTGACAACTCCGAAAAACGGACGATTTGAATATTCGTTACCACAAGATATACAATCGCAATCGATCCAAGTGGAATTACAACATAAATCCGATATGTTGTTGTCGCTAAACGAAAGTCACTGGTTGCGCAATGCTGCAAGAACACCGGAACGAGCGCGAAGGCAGTTGTTTTTATTTACCGACAGAGCAATTTATCGCCCCGGTCAAACGGTTTATTTCAAAGGTATTTTAGTCGAACGACAAGGTGATGAAAGTAAAATTGTAACTAATATGTCAACCACCGTGAGGTTGTTTGATGCAAACCACAAAGAAGTTTCAGCAGTTGAGGTAACCACCAATGAATTCGGTAGTTTCAGCGGACATTTTGTGCTGCCAAGCAGAGGTTTGAACGGACAGTTTCTTTTACGAAATGACTTTGGTTCAAGTTGGTTTTTGGTAGAAGAATACAAGCGGCCATCGTTTGAAGTAGTATTTAATCCCTTACAAAGTGCATATCAATTAGAGCAAGAATTAACCGTTACAGGTGTTGCAAACACGTATTCCGGTGCAGGTTTGGGAGGGTCAACAGTAAAATATACCGTGATGCGTTCGGCGCAATTTCCAACGTGGCGAAGAACGATGTTTTTCCGTCCACAAGGTGGAGAAACTGTTATTACACATGGCGAAGCAACGACAGACGAAAGCGGACAATTTGAAATTTCGTTCATTGCACATTCCGACAGGCGCATTCCGGCAAATCAAAATCCGACGTATACATTTACGGTAACCGTTGATGTAACCGATGTTTCAGGCGAAACACGGTCGAATGTTCAACGCATTTTTGTATCACAAAAAGCATTGAGAGTGAGTTTGAATACCAAGCCGTTTATAGATAAAACTAAAGACAGCGTTTTGCAGATTTCATCAACGAATTTGTCGGGCGAAAACATGCCGTCAAAAGGCGTAATTAAGGTATTTCGATTGCTCCCTGACAGACGTTTACTTCGCGACAGATTGTGGGAAGTGCCGAATATGTTTGAATTGTCAAAAACGGAATTTATAAAGCGTTTTCCAAATGATTTGTATAGTAATGAAAACTTGCCAGAAAATCGCGACAAAGAATTTGGTTTTGAAAAAGAATATAACACGGAACTTAACACGAAAATAGTTCTGGACGGCTTGCCTCTGTGGGAGTCCGGCGAATATTATTATGTAATCGAAACGAAAGATGTGTTTGGAAATGCAGTAACAGGAGTGAATTTTTTCACGATTTTTTCGCCAAAGTCGGACAGATCCCCATTGGAAAAATTTTACTATACCATTTTTCCAAACAACACGTTTGAACCCGGGCAGACTGCATTTTGGATCATCGGAAGTGCGTCAAAAATAGACGTTTTTTATGAAATTAGTAGCAAGAATGGCGTGCTTGAACAACGCGTCATTTCGTTGAACAACGAGCAAAGACGTATTGAATTTCCAATTAAAGAGGACCATCGCGGTAATTTAAGTTTACAGATTTGGAGCGTTAAAGATAATCGAACTTACACTACAAATGAGGTGATTTTTGTGCCGTTTTCGAACCGAAAAATTGATATCTCATTTGAAACATTTCGTGAAAAATTGACGCCGAATACCCAAGAAAATTGGACCTTACGCTTATTGTCGAACGATAAAAAACCGTTGCAAGGCGAATTGCTGCTAAGCATGTATGATGCTTCGTTGGATGTGTTTCAAAGAAATAATTGGCGCATGAATTTTGATCCATTTTTTCACGGGTCATCGCGTTGGCTACCGAGAAATTTTGGAGTGCGATCATCGCAACAACTCAAATTTCCAGATTTTTTCATGGCTTCACCACCTTCAATTCAATACGACAGAATTAATTTTGAGCCGCCATTTTTTGGTGGTAGGTTTTCGCCGTTTTCGAAAGGATTGATGCGTTCGGCAATGATGACAGAAGACAATGAAATAACGGCAGAAATGGTAGCGGAAGATGCTGTTGTTACTACAATGCAAGATTCGGGTTTTTCGGAAACATCCGAAACTTCGCCTGAACCGCAGACTCCAGGCATGTTAACACCACGAACAAACCTCAACGAAACCGCATTTTTCTATCCATTTTTACGCAGTGATGCAAACGGAAAAATATCCGTTTCATTTACAGTTCCCGAATCGCTGACACGCTGGCGAATTCAAGGTTTAGCGCATACCAGAGATTTGAAAATCGGTATCGACGAATGGTCTGCTATCACACAAAAAATGTTAATGGTAAATCCGAATGTGCCACGATTTTTGAGAGAGGGCGACCAAATCCATCTTCAAGCAAGAATCATCAATTTGTCGGACAAACCAATTTCGGGACAAGCCAACCTTGCTTATACAGTGTTTACCCAATTCAGACCAATTGCTACGGAAGATACGTGGTTAAAAGACTTTTCGATTGCTTCGATGCAAAATACGTCTGTAAGTTGGCAATATAAAGTTAACCATGTCGGTTTGCTGAATTTGACATTCTCGGCAAAGGCGGAAAACCACACCGATGGCGAAGTGCAGATGATTCCTGTACTGAGCAACCGTGCATTGCTCACGGAAACCATGCCGATGTTTGCAGCGCCGAAATCCAACAGAACCTTTACATTTGCGAAATTAGCAAAACCGAATTCGAAAACGTTAACAAACCATCGTCTTGTATTGGAAGTGGCTTCCAACCCGATTTGGTTTGCCGTGCAAGCCTTACCGGAATTGAGTTTGCCGAACAGCGTAAATTCGATTGCGTTGTTTGGTGCATATTTCTCGAACGCGATGGCGATTGATATTTTGAACCGAAATCCTGAAATTAAAGACGTGTTCAATCGTTGGAAAATGACAGATTCCGAAACCTTGAAGTCGAATTTGGAAATCAATCAAGACCTCAAATCAGTGTTATTGAATGAGACACCTTGGGTGTTGGATGCTGAAAACGAAGCACGCCAAAAGCAAAACATAGCGCTGTTTTTCGATGAAAATAATGTTCGCAATTTACAAGGCGATGCATTGACACGCTTGCGCGAACTGCAACTTCCGAACGGCGGATTTACTTGGTATCCCGGTGGTAGAGGAGATTTGTGGAATACGCAATATATTGTTCACGGGTTGCAAAAAATGCACCGAAGAGATATTGAGCGGAATAATTTCGAATTGCAAGAAATGTTGCAAAAAGCCTTGAATTTCTGTGATGAACAGCATATTCAGAGGTATCAAGATGCGATGAAACTTGTAGGCTCGAAAAACTTCAAACTATCGCTTTCTCCGAATGATATTCAGTATCTGTATTTGCGAATGTATTTTGCAAACGAATATCCTATATCATCTGATTTGGCAGAGGTTTTGGCGAATTACGATTCGTTGGCAAAATCAACATGGAGAGATCGCTCAAGATTTTTGCAAGGTATTTTGGCGTTGTATTTCGACCTCAAAGGTGAGCAAAAATTGGTTCAAGACATTATGCAAAATTTCCAGCGCTTGGCTCTAAGATCGCCCGAATTTGGCATGTGGTGGCGTTACGAATCTTCGTGGTTTTGGTATGAATCGGCGATTGAAACACAAAGTCAGTTGATCGAAGTATTTGAAAAACTGGGCAAACAGGAAGATGTTGCACAGATGAAACAGTGGTTACTCAGTCAAAAACGCACCACACGTTGGAACACACCAAAAGCCTCTGTGGAAGCCATTTACGCGCTATTGCTCAACACTCCGAATTTAGCCGAAAACACGAATGTTGAAATCCAAATCGGCGACGAAAAAATCACTACTCCAGCTACTGCTGACGCAGGATCGGGTTATTTCACCAGATTTTGGACTGCCGACCAAATCAACGCCAAACAAGCGCAAGTAACCATCAGAAACCAAGGAAATTCAATGGTTTGGGGCGGTGTATATTGGCAATATTTTGAGGATTTGGACAAAGTAACAGCAGCAGCAACACCGCTGTCGGTGAAAAAAACATTGTTTGTGGAACGCATGACCAATCGGGGCGCAGTGCTTGAATCCATCCCCAAAGAAGGTTTGAAAATCGGCGACAGAGTTGTGGTTCGAGTAGAAGTTCGCACGGATCGCGACTTGGATTTTGTTCACTTGAAAGACTTACGTGCAGCGGCTTTTGAGCCTGTTGACATGCGTTCGGGTTATCGCTCTCAAAGCGGATTGTTCTATTATCAGGATGCAAAAGATGTGTCGATGAATTATTTTTTCTCACATTTGCCGCGCGGTACGTATGTGTTTGAATACCGTGTGAATGTATCGCAAATCGGCGATTTTTCGAACGGATATACCTCTATTCAGTGTTTGTATGCTCCTGAATTTTCGGCGCAATCGCAGGGCGAACGGGTTGTTGTAAAATAAATATTCTGTCGGGGCGTTGCGCGCAACGCCCCTACTTTGTAGAAAGTTTCAAACATTAGGCAAAATATATGGTGAAATTGAATTTTTGGTCTATATTACTCTTCTTGATTATCTCATTTACTGTAAATGCACAAACGATCAGTGAGTACAACGAAGTAGATGAAAAAATCGCACAATTTACAAGTCCTATTGACGGTAAAGTGATCAATAAATTGGTTGCGTTTATTAACGATAACTTTTCAACAGAAACGGATAAACTAAGAGCCATCACTGTTTGGATTGCAAATAATTTTGACTACGATATTGAAAACATGGACACGTATAAATATTACAGTGAACTACAAGAAGTTATAGATGCCATATTAAAAAACAAAAAAGGTATTTGTGCGCATTTTGCTAATTTATTTTCCGAAATAGCAAATAGGCTTGGAACAAAAACATACGTTGTATCCGGATATACCGGAAAATTTGGTTTTATTAATAGTGAGCCGCATGCTTGGTGTGCAAGTTTTGTTGATTCTGCTTGGTTTTTAATTGATCCAACATGGTTTACTGGGCACAGACAAGGTCAAGAATTTGTGAAAAAACAAAACGACTACTATTTTAAAGCAGTACCTGAAGACCTAATCAAATCGCATATGCCTTTTGATCCACTATGGCAATTCTTGTATTATCCGGTTTCTCCGCAAGAATTTAATGAAGGTCGTACAATAATCAATGAGGAGAATCCATTTTTCAATTATGTGGATACACTGAAAGTTTACGAAAACTCTTCAGCAATTGAACGGCTTGTATCAACACTTAGAAGAATTGAGCAATTTAATGAAAATAACACGCTCACGGCTAATCAATTGCAACATATTGAAAGTGAAAAGGAATGTTATAAAAATCGAATATCTATTGCATATTATAATTCTGCTGTTGATTTTTACAATGAAGGGGTTGATAAATTAAATAGTTTTATTAATCAGTGGAATAAAAAACAGATAACTCAAAAGCCTGAAGCAGAAATTAGAATTATGATTAAATCCATAGAAAAAACGTTGAATAATTCACAAAATGAGCTACAAAAGATAAATACAACAAACCCAACTACAATAAAATCAATAAACGAGTTCAAAATATCTATCAACGGAACTTTTGCACGAGTAAAAGATTTAAAAGACTTCATAGACAAGCATTTTAGTACAAAGAAACCAGTAAAAAGATAAACCGATTGAACAATGAATCTAGCTACAAACATAAATCAATTACAATTAAAAAATCCGGTGTTAACCGCCTCCGGAACATTCGGCTATGGCGAGGAATACACGGATTTCATGGATATTTCCAAACTCGGTGGAATCATCGTAAAAGGTACAACGGGCGCACACCGCGAAGGTAACGCCTATCCGCGCATGGCGGAAACACCATCGGGAATGCTTAATGCTGTTGGGCTTCAGAACAAAGGCGTAGATTATTTCGTACAAACGATTTATCCGCAGATCAAGGATTTTGATACAAACATGATTGTGAATGTGTCGGGTTCTACAATCGAAGAATACGCCGATGTCGCCGAAAAAATCAATGCTTTAGAAAAAATCCCGGCGATAGAATTGAATATTTCGTGTCCGAATGTGAAGTTGGGCGGTATGGCGTTTGGAACATGTGCGAACGCTGCAAACGAAGTGGTTCGTGCCATTCGAGAGATTTACAAAAAAACGCTGATTGTAAAACTTTCGCCAAATGTAACCAACATTTCCGAAATTGCAAAGGCTGTGGAAGAAGCCGGAGCCGATTCGGTTTCATTAGTCAACACATTTTTGGGAATGGCAATTGACGCGGAAAAACGCAAACCAATTTTATCAACCGTCACAGGCGGATTGTCGGGACCTGCAATAAAACCCATCGCTTTGCGCATGGTTTGGCAAGTGAAAAAAGCCGTAAAAATTCCTGTTATAGGGTTAGGCGGTATTATGAACACCACGGATGCCATTGAATTTATGCTCGCCGGTGCAAGTGCCATTCAAGTTGGAACAGCGAATTTTATTGATCCTGCGGTTTCGGTAAAAATCGTGGAAGGGATAGCGGAATGGTGCGAACGGCACGGAATAAAAGATATCTCGTCTATTGTTGGAGAAATATGATTATAAAACCGTCATGTTGAGCAGAGCGAAGCACAGTCGAGGGATGACGGACAAAAGTACGAATTATGAAAAAAATGTTTTTTTTGATAGTTTTGATTTTCGCAGGAAAAATTTGGGCACAAAACACGCCCGAAGAGGCACTTTTTTGTGAAATTCGGGATAATCATTCAGGGGTTCAAATCTCAAAACTTGAACCTCTAAAATTCGAAATAGATACCAATTCTCAACTCTCAACTCTCAATTTTCAATTGAAAAAAAAAGACCCTGTTGTGGCGTGGCTAATCAGTTTTCCGACGGGTATGCTCGGCTTGCATCGCTTGTATTTAGGAACTGATGTAAAAACAATGGTATTTTACATCGTTACGCTGGGCGGAGTTTTTGGAATTGTGCCGATGATCGATTGGATTTTACTTTTGAGAGGTATCCAGAGCGGTGATATTTCCAAATATGTGAATAATCGGAAATTTATTATGTGGTTTTAAGACTATAATTCATTTTTTTTTCGTATCTTTGTAGATTGTATGCGAAGGTTTTTTAAAATATCTGTTCTCATCGTTGTTGTTGCAACAATGTTTTCCGCTTGTTCTCGGACAAAAAACACATGGCTGAATCGGAATTACCACAACACAACAGCGTATTACAACATCCTTTGGAATGGGCAAGAAACCTTCAAAGAGCTGCTTGTTCTAATCGAAAGTTTCGGCTATGATAATTACAGCCATGTGCTGCGCGTTTTCGAATACGGGTCCATTCTCGATACTACACAAACCAACGAGAAAACCAATCGCATGATTGAAAAGGGCACTAAAGCGATATCCAAGCACTCGATGCAAATTAAAGGCGTGGAACATGTGAGAGTTATGGAACAGGCCTATATGTTGATCGGTATCGGGTATTTTTACCAACATAATTTTTCGATGGCTCGCACCATATTCAACTTTGTTTCGTCGCAATTTCCGAATAGTCCGATTCGATACGAATCGCTGCTTTGGTCAGCCAGAGCATACATTCAAGAAAAGCAATATGATATGGCTTGGACGTTGATTTTGCAAGTGCGCAATCATGAAGCAAGCCTGTATAAGCAAACGTATCGCGAATTGCCTGCAGTTACTGCAGATTTCTATATTGCGCAAGGTCGATATAACGAGACTATTCCATTTTTGCACGAAGCCATTTCACGCAGCAAGACTCGAGATTTCAAAAATCGATTGGAATTTATTTTAGGGCAAATTTATCAACAAGATGGTCGGTTGAGAGATGCTTACCTTGCGTATCGCAATGTAACTAAACGCAACCCTAAATTGGAGTTGGATTACAATGCTCGAATCAATATGGCTTTGACCTACGACGGCACTCATGCCAATCGAAAAGATTTGACTGCATCGCTGGAAAAAATGCTTAAAGATACCAAAAATGAGCGATTTTTCGGACGTATTTACTTCGTTTTGGCAGAAATGGCTTTGCAAGACAAGGATATTCCTGCAGGCATTGCCTATTTGAAAAAATCGGTGGAGTATTCAGGCTCAAATCGTGATCAGTTGGTGATTTCGGCTATACGTTTGGCTGATTTGTATTTCGATAAAGGTGATTATGCGACAGCGCAAAGATTTTACAGAAATGCGGTCAATGTAATGACTTCCGAACATTCCGATTATGTTCGCGTAAGCACACGAGCCGAAAATTTGACCGAATTAGTGAGATATTTGGAGATTGTGAGGTATGAAGAACAAATGCAACATTTGGCAAGTTTGCCCGAAAACAGACGCGACAAAGAAATCGACAGACTTATTGAAGAATACAAACAAAGACTTGCGGAAGAAGTTGAACCTGAGCCTAAAACCGCAACACGATCTGCTCCAGGCTCGGGTTCGCAACAAAGCACATGGTATTTTTATAACGAACAAGCCAGATCGTTTGGAGCAAACGAATTTGTGCGAAGATGGGGACGTCGCGCCAATGAAGATTTTTGGTTTTTGCAACAAAAACCGACTTTTGCGATGAATCGCACTCCAGATCAAGAAGAAACAGAAAATGACGAGGAAGAAGAACAAAAAACATCCGGCGATTATACACCTGCCGATCGTGAGTATTACTTGATGAACATGCCTCTGACAGCAGCTGAAAAAGAGTTATCCGACAGGCGTTTGGAAGAAAATAAATTCATGCTGGGAATTGGGTATTTCGACTTGGTGGAAGAGTCGA
>JAIRRI010000180.1 GCA_031256055.1 Bacteroidales bacterium | reverse complement strand
AGGGGTGCAAAGATACAAAAAATATTTGGAATAGGCAAATTTTTTGTAAATTCATTATTCAGGCAACATCACGACTTCAATTGTATTCCCTTGTCTCAAAATTTCTTTTGCAAAATTTTGAATAGCTTTGGCGTCGGTTTTTTCGAAAGTTTTTTTCCAAGGGGTATGTGTGTTTATTCCATTGAAATATAAGTTCCACAGTGCTCCGTTCCAATAACTGTTTTCTTTCAGATTTTGCTCAAATTGAGATTTCATGTTGCTGTGTGAATTGTTGAAATCTTCGGCAAGTGGTCCATTTTCGGCAATTTTCTTGACTTCATCGTGAATTACAGCAACCAATTCTTCCATCAGTTCAGGATCGGTATCGAACGAAATCGTCAGATTATAACGCTGTTTCGGAAGTGTTGTGAAATTTCCGCGAACACCAACACCATAGGTACCACCGCGCTTTTCGCGAACTTCTTCAGTATAACGTAAACGAAGCACACGAGACAAATAATTCAGTGCCATTATATTTTCCGAAGTTTGATCCAACATACCGCTGTAAATAATATTCACACTGGCTTTACCCACTGCTAACGGACGTTGGAAATGATTTATTATTTCGCCTTGAACAGGGTAGAGACCCAAATCTTTAAAATTTTCTTTTTTGTTTCCGATGAGACTTCCAAGATATTTTTCAATCAACGGTTTGGCAGTTTTCGGGTCAATATTTCCAACAAAATAAAACGTGAATGCACCGGGATTTGCGAAACGCTGTCTATAAATATCTCTGATTTTTGCCAAACTTAATTGGTCTATATCCCTTTCTTCGGCTATAGGTTTTGCACGAAGGTGATAATTGTTCAAAAGATTGGTTAACGTGTCGTTCAAAACAGTGGACGGATTTGCAGATCGATTAGCCACTAAATTTCTCAAACGCCCTATGGTAATGTCAAAATCACCTTGTTCGAAGCGCGGAGCCGTGAAATAAAGGTGCACCAATTGCAACGCAGTTTCTAAATCTTTTGGCGAACAAAAACCGCTAAAACCTTGACTAAGATCAGAAAGCGTAGGCATTACCGATACTCGTTTTCCCGTCATCATTCGATTCAACGTTGTGCGGTCAAACTCGCCAACACCCGATGTTTCAATCATTCCCATGATGTTTCTCGTGGCAGCCCAATCAGCATCCGAAAGCAGAGACGTTCCGCCGAAACTGAATCCCGAGAACATAATCTCGTCCTGTCTGAACGGTGTTTGTTTCAAAACCACTTTCATGCCATTGCTCAACGTCCATTCGATAGCGTCTAAGTCTGTGTTTTTGGTTTCTTTACTCACTTTTCCCGCTTTGATAGTTTTTGAAATAAGCGGTTTGTCAACAACTACATCCACGTACGGTTCGAGTTGTTTTCTGCCAACGCCGTACATAATAATGGAAAGCATTTCATTGTCAGGAAGCACAACATCGGCTTTGTCAGGACCAGAAGCAAAAACAATGGTATTAGGTCCAATATTAATGATACTTTTGAAAAATTCGTTAAGTTCGGCAACGTGAATATTGGGATTAAATTTTCTCGCCATATTTAGCCATTGTTCTTCGCTCATCAATACGGCGTTGTTTTGAAAATGAGCGTATGCCAAGCGGTTGTATTCACCATGACGTCTATCGTTGCGTTCGGCGAATCTACTTTCGAAGTTTCGTAATGAATTGAGTTTTGCACGTTCAAGTTCGGTTGCCGTGAAGCCAAAACGGCGGGCTTGTTCAACGATAGTCAACGCTTCGTCGAAACCTTCCGTAAGTTCGTTGTTTTTGGTATTCACCATCAACGTGAAGGCATCTCGATCACCTGCAAAGTTGCCAATCATCACAAAAGCACTTTGAAATTTTGCATCAGGCTGTTGTTGAGCTTCGCGCAAACGTGCATTGAGCATGGCGGAAATGTAAGAATTTACAAAATCTTGACGCACCCATTCCTCTGTATTACGATTGGCTTTATCGAATTTTCTTGGAAACTTAATCACAAACGAAACGCTGTTTGCAGTCAACTCCGCATCTTTGTAAACGTTGGTGATAGGCTCAAAATTGTCGCAAACATTGAACTCTTCTTTTACTTTCGGATTTTTCGGATTTTCCAATGTACTGAACAATGCAATTACTTTTTGCTCCATCATATCCACATCGAAATCGCCTACAATCACCACGGCTTGCAGGTTTGGACGATACCAATCGTGATAAAAATCCAAAATATCTTGTCGTGTAAAATTGTTGATGATAGATGTATCGCCAATGATATTGCGGGTTGCGTAGCGAGTTCCCGGGTAAAGCGTTCGCATTCGTTCTTCTATATTGCGTTGCTGTGCCGTGCGTCTGGTGCGCCATTCCTCGCGAATAACGCCACGTTCGGCTTCTAACGCTTCTTCTTCACAAAGAATATGTCCAGCCCAATCGTACAGAACGAGAAGGCATGTATCCATAATTCCTTCACGAACGAGAGGCACGTCGGTGAGCATGTACTGTGTCAGCATTTGACCTGTTGAAGCGTTGATATTCGCGCCAAATGCCATTCCGATGGATTGCAAATACTCTAACATAGAGGTTTTTTCAGGAAAATGTTTGGTTCCGTTGAATGCCAAATGCTCCAAAAAATGTGCCAACCCGTTTTGGTTGTGGGCTTCGTGCAAAGCGCCGATGTCGTGAGCGATCCAAAATCCTGCTTTGCCTTCAGGTTTAGGATTGTGACGGATGTAGTATCTCATGCCGTTTTCAAGAGTTCCCATGCGCCATGCAGGGTCGATTGGGGCAGAGGTTTGGGCGAAACCCAAAGTGCAGAATGCAAGCAATAATGCTGCAAAGATTAAATGTTTTTTCATGGTTGTTTTAATTTTTGTTTTGCAAAGATACGAAAAAATCCGAAACTAACTAAATTTTAGAAACTTCAATCGTAGTACTTATCATTCGTTTTCAATTTGCTTGACTATCTTATCGAAATCCGATTAAAAAGTTGGTCTTGGATAGTGCTTAACATCTCTGCAAACCTCACTACTACCTTCTTGACGAACTACCGAGTAATCCTCGGTAGTTGATTTTTTGTTCAATTCATTTTCCGCATAAATATTTTTCAAATGCAGCCCGATATTATCTGTTGAAATATCAAACAACAAAGCCATAATGCGTTGCGATAGCCATATCGTGCCATCTTGAACTCGTACTTCAATATCTTCTGCACTCGCTTGTTTTGTAAATATCAAAAACTCGGCTGTGCTGTTACGGATTTGGAGTTGGGTGGTTTTATTTTTTGTTGTTTTGCTCATTTTACTGTTTGTTTTGCAAAGATACGAAAAAACATAAAACACCAATTTTTTTCAATAAAATTTGCTCAATTCAAAAAAAAATCGTACCTTTGCACTCCAATTTATAGATGAAAAAAGAATAAATCGTTAAAAATTATGTATTTAACAACAGACGTAAAGAAAAACATTCTTACAAAACACGGTAAATCCGCAGTGGATACCGGCTCTTCCGAAGGACAAATTGCCCTATTTACACACAGAATTCAGCATTTGTCGGAGCACATGAAGCAAAACAAAAAAGACATGGTTACCAAACGCTCTTTGGTGAATTTGGTAGGTCAACGTCGCCAAATGCTTGATTATTTGAAAGAACGCGATATCACCAGATACCGTGCGATTTTGAAAGAGCTTAACTTGCGTAAGTAATCTATTTGAAAAAAATATTTGGAAAGGGGCGCTATTCGTAATATCTTACGAACGTGCCTTTTTCTGTTTGTATAAGATGTAAAAAAAGAAAAAAGATGTTAGGAATTCAAAAAACCTTTTTACTCCCCGATGGTCGGGAAGTAATGATTGAAACCGGAAAACTGGCGAAACAAGCCGACGGTTCAGTAGTTGTAAAATGCGGCAACACGATGTTGCTCGCAACAGTTGTAAGTAAAAAAGAAGCAGGCGAAAATGTAGATTTCATGCCACTTACAGTAGATTATCAAGAAAAATATGCAGCGGTAGGACGCTTCCCCGGCGGTTTTTTCAAGCGTGAAGCTCGTCCTTCGGAATACGAAATTTTGATTTCACGATTGATTGACAGGGCGCTTCGTCCGTTGTTTCCAAGTGATTATCATGCGGAAACACAAGTGTTGGTGTATTTAATTTCAGGTGATAGAAATGTGTTGCCAGACGCTTTTGCAGCATTGGCAGCGTCTGCAGCGTTGGCAGTGTCGGATATTCCGTTCAACGGACCAATTTCGGAATGTCGTGTAGCCCGTATCAATGGCGAGTTTGTGATTAATCCAACGGTTGAACAAATGGAAAATGCCGATTTAGATTTGATTGTTGCTGCGTCTGAAAAAGATATCAACATGGTGGAAGGCGAGATGAAAGAAATCTCGGAAGACGTGATGGTTGAGGCTTTGAAGGTGGCTCACGAAGCCATCAAAGTACAATGTCGTGCTCAACGCGAATTAGCCGAAATGGTTGGAAAAACACAAAAACGCGAATATTCGCACGAAAACCACGATTTGGACTTGAAGAAAAAAGTATGGGATTTTTGCTATCAAAAATACTACGACGCTTCTAACGAACGTATTGCCAATAAAGCGATTCGTGGCGAAAAAATCAAAGAGATTCAAGAGCAATTTTTGGCAACAATTTCGGAAGAGGAAGCAACAGAAAAGAAATTTATGTTGAGTATGTATTTCCACGATTGCCACAAAGAAGCCGTTCGCAACATGGTTTTGAATGAGCGCGTTCGCTTAGATGGACGTAAGTTAGACGAAATTCGTCCGATTTGGTCGGAAGTGGATTATTTGCCCGCAGCACATGGTTCTGCGATTTTTACTCGCGGTGAAACGCAATCGCTCACAACCGTGACATTGGGTACCAAACTTGATGAACAAACGATTGACGGTGCGATTATCGAAGGCAAAAATAAATTTTTATTACATTATAATTTCCCGCCATTTTCAACAGGTGAAGCGAAACCAAATCGCGGTACAGGTCGCAGAGAAGTAGGACATGGAAACCTTGCTATGCGCGCGCTCAAGCCGATGTTGCCTTTGGGTGAGGATAATCCTTACACCATCCGTGTGGTTTCTGATGTTTTGGAGTCCAATGGTTCATCGTCAATGGCGACGGTTTGCGCAGGAACGCTCGCATTGATGGACGCAGGTGTGAAAATCAAAAAACCGGTAACGGGTATTGCGATGGGCTTGATTTCCGACGAAAAAGATCCGAGCAAATTCGCTGTATTATCAGACATTTTAGGCGATGAAGACCATTTGGGCGATATGGATTTCAAAGTGTGCGGAACGCGCGATGGAATTACGGCTTGTCAAATGGACATCAAAGTTGACGGTTTATCGTACGAAGTATTGGCGAAAGCCCTTATGCAAGCACACGCAGGACGTCAGCATATCATGGATGAGATTACGAAAACCATTGCAGAACCTCGCGAAGACTATCGTCCGTTTGTTCCGCGTATCGTACAAATGACAATTCCGAAAGAATTTATTGGTGCAGTGATTGGAACGGGTGGAAAAGTGATTCAAGAGATGCAACGCGAAACTGGCACAGAGATTGCGATCGAAGAGCAAGGCGAGTTTGGTATCATTGATATCGCTGCTGCGAATAAAGATGCTATTGATGCTGCAATTGCCAGAATCAAAGCCATTATCGAAGTTCCCGAAGTTGGAACGGTGTATCAAGGTAAAGTAAAAACACTTCAACCTTTTGGTGCGTTTGTTGAAATTTTACCAGGAAAAGACGGCTTATTGCACATTTCGGAAATTGATTGGAAACGCATTGAAACGATGGAAGAAACCGGCATAAAAGAAGGCGATACAATCGAAGTGAAATTGATTGATATTGATAAACGGACGGGAAAATTAAAACTTTCTCACAAAGTGCTTTTGCCAAAACCCGAAGGCTATGTAGAGCCTGAGCGCAAAGAGCGTCCGCCTCGCAGAGATGGTGATCGCGGTGGTTTTCGTAGAGATGGCGATCGTCGTCCGGAACGAAGAGAATATAATCCGGGACGTCCGCAAAAAAGAGAAGAATAATGACATTATGATAAAAGAAATCCCCGCAGGTTTGATCTGCACCCCAAAAGTTGGACGGATTATTAAATTAGCGATTTAAAAGGCATGAGCTCTGTTGAATACAGAGCTCATGCCTTTTAATTTTAGTTTAATTCTTTTCTCGTTATAGAATTTCATGTAATCTACCAACTTGTTTTTGAAGTCTTCCATTGTGGAAAACTTTTGCAAATATAGCAATTCTGATTTTAATAAACCAAAAAAAAATTCAACAACGGCATTGCCCAAACAATTTCCCTTTCTCGACATACTTTGTATAATACCATTGTTTTTCAGTATATTTTGATAGATGTAATGTTGATAATGCCAGCCTTGGTCAGAGTGTAAAATTAGTCCATCAAGATTATTTTGTCCAGCTATGGCATTATTGATCATATTGATGACTAATGGTAGATTTGAGGACTTTGATAAGTTGTAACTGATGATCTCGCCGTTGAACAAATCCAACACCGGAGCCAGATATAACTTTTTTCCAAAAAGAGAAAATTCAGTCAAGTCTGTTGCCCACTTTTTGTTGGGCATTTCTGCTCTAAAATCACGTTGCAGAACATTCGGAGCAATTTTTCCAACAATCCCTTTGAAGGAGCGATGTTGTTTTGTTCTAACTTCGCATTTTACACCATATAATTTCATCAATCGATACACTTTTTTGTGATTAATTATGTTGCCCCCATTCCTTAGTGCTATGGTAATTCTCCTATAGCCGTAAGTTCCTTTACTGTTATGAAAAATATGTTTTATTCGACTAAAAATATAATTGTCGTTGTCTTTTTTCGATAGTCCTTTGATATGATAATAATAAGTTGAACGAGCCATCCTTGCAGCCTTCAGCAAAATTGAAAGTTCGTGTTCGAGCCTTAGTTCTTGGATGGCTTGGGCACAATCGCTACATCGCAATTTTCCCTTTGTGCGACTAAGGCTCTCACTTTTTTTAAGTGAGCAAGTTCAGCTTTTAACTCTGAATTTTCAACTTGAAGTTTTCAAGTTCCGTCTGTGGCGGTTTTTTTCTAGGTCTGACCATAGGCTTGCTTGAACATCCGGGTTTGAATGCTGGTGCTGAATCATCAGACAAAGACTTTTTTTGCCATTGCCACAAGGCTGTGAGACTGACACCGTAC
>JAIRRI010000155.1 GCA_031256055.1 Bacteroidales bacterium | reverse complement strand
CTTGCTTAATAGTGGCAGCATTTTTGATTTCCTCCGGGTCAGCCCACCTTGATTCGCTGTCGCCCGGTATGAATTTTTCGTATTTGTGATTTTCTCCGTTCATTTTACGTACTCCTCTCAGCATTGAAAGTAAAGCCAATTTGTTTTTTCATACTAATTTGAGGTTTTGTCAGATGTCCGACATAGAGTGAGTTTTTGTTAAAACATGCAATCATATCCGCTGTGATTTGCATTTGTTTGCCATTGTTCAAGTCGTTCGCAAGGATGTAGTATGAGATCTCGTTTGCCAACTGCTCGACTGATCTGAATCCGCTAAAATTCCTGGCAACGGAGATTTTTTCAACAGATTCGTTCAATAGAGCCTTTACGCCCTCGGTTAATGAGAAGCCTTTACTTTCCAAGCGCGATTCAACAAATTCCACTAACTCTGGAACACCGGGAAACTCTAAAGACTGTGTTTCAAACCGAACATGTGCCGCAAGAGCCATTTCGACCGTTTCGACAAATTTTTTATTGTCAGTATAGGTACAGAATATGACCAGCAGTCTGTCGTTATTTCTTGCAATATAGTCCAAAAAGTTCACGAAATGAACTTCGTTGGTATGTTCAAGCCATTCGTCGATATTGATGCAGACCACACCTTTGTAACGGTGGTGATGCCCAGCATGGTCAAAAAACGAGTTATCAAGCCTGGCTAATTCCGAAAAGAACGAATCGGGGGCGACATAGTTCAATTTGAATTCGAAAGACTTTACCCTCCCACAAAACTCAATCGCCCTAGCAGCATAAAGGTATTCCGTGAAGGCTTTTACCAATGTTGTAACCCCACCGCCACGTTTGGCAGTCCAAAGATAATTTGGCAGAGCCACATCGGTCATTGACAAAGCATCTCTGTTTTTAAGGAAGAGATGTAGTTTCTTGACCGCCGATTTTAACTCGCCAATACCTTTCAACTCCAGGATAGCCCGGAGGCACTTTTCCATTTTTTCTTGCCTGTTCATTGTATAACCTCCTTCATTTGTAGAATAATATCATTGTGTACATAAAATGAATGCCTTGCAGGAAACGTATAATTTGCGGGGAAACCTCCTTTGATAAGTCAATACCGCTGCGAAACTCATTTCCCGTTTTACGAATATTAAATTGTAGTGAAATCTTCATAAGGTTCGTGACGGTTTCAGGCTCGCTGAGATTAAAAGTGTTGTCTAGATTGGCAAGGGTACTGCCATTGTCTGACACAAACAAACCATCTTCCGTTTTCTGAAGGACAAAGACTTCTTCTTTCCGATTACCGTGGAAGCGGTGTTTTATTTTGAATTCAAGCGTTGCATCGTCCTGTCGCGTTATCTCGCTACAGAAAGATGCAAATGTCAGTTCTGATATAGCTTTGTACAATTCGTTCATGTGAATTATCCTCCTTTATATGTAAAAAATGTTCATGGAGTCCAGAAAACCGATGCAGAACATCATCTTGAGATAACATTCACAAAAATTTTCATCAACGTCTTCAATTTTCAAACTTAGCTGTTTATTCTGGGTGCTTATCCCATAGTAACTTGTCACGGATAAAATATTCTTGATAACGTCAGGTGAAGTTAATTCATATATCTTGTCCATGAAAGTACGAGTTCGCCCGTTGTCGGTCAGGATGAGCGAGTCATCCCTTTGTGCAAGATACAATATCAATTCAGTTTGATCATCGTATGCACAACCGGTCGTAATAGCGATTTCGTTTTCATCAGTTAACTCAATCTTCTCGAATAAGTCCGATGTTTCTGTCAGTCGACGGTAAATTGATTTCATGTTTTTCTTGTTGGTTAACGAAACAACAGTCGGGATACATTCTTATTGGGGCTTACTTCTTCAAAAGAATAGTGTAACAAACAGAGTTACGACATTAACATATCGTGTTACAGTTCGTTTTTCTGCTTCTGAAAACTGGATTTACGCTATTCCCCCAACCGTCTCTACAGCAAAAATAATGCCAATTCCAACCAACTTTTCAAAATCATCTTTCATTTTCAAGAAAAACGGTTAAGTCTTTGAAATCAAGGCATTACAGATAATCTGAAAATTGAAAAAATGTTGCTGGTGATCGAAAAAATTGAAAACGCATACTCATTCGAGACATGAAACTGATGTTTGTGCCACTCTGTTTCACTTTTTGTGAAAAATTTTGCATACAGCTCCACTGATGTCTACAAACTACCCGAAAGTGCCGGATGTGGTCAATCGCGGCTGTTGCCGTCAAGAAGGATGTTGCCAAGAAAAAAAGCGAAATGCTCATCAGTTCGTTTTTTCACACTTCGACAAGTTTAACTTCTCCCATTCGGACAAGCATTCCTATCTGTTTGCCAATACGCTTTTGTATGTTGTCGCCCACTCGACTAAAGCCTAATTGCCGAGCAACCAATTTTATCAATTCCTTCTTCGCCATCATGCCATTGAACTCGTACTGTCCCTTGATACATTGGTCAATCACAGCGGTAGGAACATCTTCAATATTGCCATAACCGTGCTGTATCAGCGTTTTAGCCGGTTGCTCCTCTATCGGTTTCGGTTGCACAACTGGAGGTGGTGAATATGCTCCCGGAACGATTCCCGCTCTTAATCTCTGGAGATTTTCATGATAAAATGCCATGACTCGTTCAATCTGCTGATTCGGATTGCTCATCCAATCGGTCGACCAAATCCGAATGATTTTCCAACCAAGCCCTTCCAAGATTTCCTGCCTGAGTCGATCCCGGTCTCTTGCCGTTGCACTTCGATGGTACGTCGCCCCATCACATTCGATTCCGATGACAAAACGATCAGGTTGCTCTGGATCAACCAATGCCAAATCAATTCGGAAACCGCTACATCCGACTTGTGTACGAACTCCCAACCCATGTGCCTTCAACTCTTGCATAACGTGTTGCTCAAACGGAGATTCGGTCAAATCGTCTTGACTCGGCGCATTGACAA
>JAIRRI010000143.1 GCA_031256055.1 Bacteroidales bacterium | reverse complement strand
GATGAGGTTTCAACGAATACAAATGCCGATTTTTTGAGTTTCAATCGTCCAATGACTTCGTTTGAACAACAAAAAATGCAATCGCAAGTTGAACGAATTTACGAAACATTTATCACACACGTAGCAGAGGGTCGAAATTTGACCAAAGCGCACGTAGATTCGATAGGTCAAGGTCGTGTTTGGAACGGAATTGATGCCAAAGCCATTGGTTTAGTTGACGAATTCGGCGGCTTGAAAGAAGCCTTGGAAAAAGCGGCAGAATTGGCAGAACTCGAAGATTACAGAGTGGTGAACTTTCCGAGAGAACGCGACCAGTTTGAGCAACTTTTGGAACTTTTAGGTGGTGTGAGAACCAGAATGGTGAAATCCGAAGTAGGCGAGTGGTATCCGATGTATGAAGTTGTGAAATCAATTCCGTCGAAACCCGCTGTAATGGCGAGAAAACCCTATATTGAAGAGATTCGATAAAATGTTAGCCAAAGTTGTTGAAGGTCGGAAAGTCGGACGCACGTTGGGTTTTCCTACGGCGAATTTGGAGTTTTTGAATCCCGATGAAATGCCTGAATCAGGTGTTTATGCGGTGGATGTGAATTTACGGGATGAAATGCTTCGAGGCGTATTAAATGTTGGAAATCGTCCGACATTTGGGGCTTCCGAGAAAGTTGCCGAAGTGCATATTTTAGATTTTGCCCGAGACATTTACGACGAAAATTTAGATATAACCATTCGAAAATTTATTCGCAAAGAGCGCACATTTGAGACGTCGGAAGCCTTGAAAAAACAGATTGAGCAGGATAGGGAGGAAGCTCGAAAATGAAAGTGGACTTCCTACAAATTCCGTACACAAAGAATAGAGTCAAAAAAATCTTAATTTTGTAGTTTTCGACTTTTTTTTCGTATCTTTGCAAGAAATGCTAAAACCAATGAGAAAAATTATAGTTTTCGTTATTTCGTTATTGTCTGCATGCCATATCAATGCGCAATCATTCCAAGACCCCAGCAATGCCGTACAGTTATCAGACAACTTTGACCAAACTCAAATGCGAGTTAATTTTTATGCTGAAAATAGAGATTTTTGCGACTATCACGTGGAAATTTCCTTTAGTAATTTCGAAGGTTTTGCAGGTATGCCAAAAAGCACATTTCTCACAATTACTAAAGGAAAACAACAGATACTTAATTATAAAGTGCGAGAAGGAGCAAGAAGTTATTCCTATAAATACACTTATGTGATGTACAGAGGCAATGCAAATAAATTACCGAATAGTAATTTTGCATACCGATTGCCTGTAACGGACGGTGGTGAGTTGTTTGCAGAAATAGCCGAAAATATATTTGGCTATCAGCTTAAATTTCATATACCAAATGACACTATTTATGCTTGTCGCGGAGGTGTGGTATGTGACGATAACTTAAAAGACTTCTCTGCCAAAGGACACCAAACTTTTAACACTGGTCGTTCTTCTTCACAAATTACAATTTATCATGCAGATGGTAGTTTTGGCGAATATGTTTTTAAAGGTAAATCGTTGGTTAACAACGGAAAAACTGTTAAAATGGGCGACCCAATCGCTATTGTTCAAAAAAACGATATTGATGAGGGCTGGCTACTTTTTTCTGCTTATTTTTTAGATAAAAACAAAGTAAAAGACCAATCCAATGGCCATAAACACACTCATTTTCGTCCATTTTTTCAAACTTACAATCATGGAAAAATACGTTTGGAAAACAAATCTACTTATATTTGTGAACAAACAGAGGAAATGTTTATGCAGGATATGAACAAACGCGAAAGGAAAGCTTATCTAAAAAAACAAGCTAAAATAAATTGATGATGAAAAGTAAGCGTTATATTGTTTTTATTTTTAGTTTGTTTACTGTTGGCCTATTGGCACAAGAATGGAATGTTATTGATACGGAAAATTTGCTGACTAAAAAAGAAAAAATTGCTATCGAAAGAGCGTTGCAATATCAATCAGATTTTTTTAATCGGCTTTTCTCTGAAAAAATGGTGAATAGTTCGGATATAAAATTTGTGGTTGCTAAAAATCTCGCGGAATATATACATTTGCAGTTAAAATATGAATATTCACAAATCAATTCCTCAGGCTTTTTCTCGTCAAAAGATAGTACGGTAGTAGTTTTTAAAGATAAAAACAAAAATGCAAACATTTTTTTACGAACTTGCTACCACGAATTAAGCCATGCTTTTTTGTATATTCACGTTGGCAACAATTATATACCACCTGCATGGCTTATAGAAGGGTTAGCTACTTATCACGAACAAATGACTTATGACAAAAAGAACATAACGCATCGTGTTAATAGTTATTATGTCGCACGAGTTAAAACACTTATTGACCTCAAAGATATCAACCTTGCGGAATTTGTAAACTGGGAGTATCAAAAATTTTCGAGAGAATCATTTACGCAGGAAGGTTATGGCTATGCAATTGGTTATTGTATGGTACTTTTTATGATGCAGCAATGTGAAGATAAAGCTTTCACAGTTTTTCGCAATCTTGTTAATGAGTATTCAACCGTAGAAGTTTTTGATAAATACTATTCAGGCGGTTTTTCCCAATTTGAAAAGGATTTTATAGCACATTTTGGGAAATAACATATTGACTCCTCAACTAATTCTGTACACCTGATAAAAGTCAAAAATCTTAATTTTACAGTAGAACAATATGTGTATCTCTGCGTACGGAATTAATTAGAAAATCCAAAACCGGAGCCTATATCCGTACGATAAAACAAATTATCGCACTCTATTTTTTCAACGGCTTTCAACGCATTCATTCGGGCTTCATTCAAATCTTTACCACTGCCTATAACCATAAGCACCCTTCCGCCTGCAGTAACTAATTTTCCGTCTTTTTCAGCCGTGCCCATGTGATAAATTAATGCTTCGGTATCATCTATACCTTTGATTTCATAGCCCTTTTCGTAATCACCCGGATAACCCTTCGATGCCATAACGATACCCAATATCGGAAAATCATTCCATTCGATTTTGATGGGTTTTCCGTCGGCTATTCCACAAAAAACGTCGAGAATATCGCTTTTTAATCTTGGCAAGATGATTTCCGTTTCAGGGTCTCCGAAACGCGCATTGAATTCGATGACTTTAATACCGTTTTTGGTTTTCATAAGTCCACCGTACAACACACCGGAAAACGGACAGCCTTCGTTGAGCATGGCTGCTGCAACGGGTTTCATGATGTTTTCCAGCGCATAATTTTTATCTTCTTTGGTGATGAAAGGAAGAGGTCCATAAGCGCCCATTCCGCCTGTATTCGGGCCTTTGTCGCCATCGAATGCGCGCTTATGATCTTGAGCCAAAACCATCGGGTAAACATCCGCCCCACTAACGAAACACATGAACGAAAATTCAGGACCTTCAAGATAATCCTCAATTACAACTTTCCCTTCACCGAATTTATCATCCACCAACATATCTTTTAAAGCATTCTCTGCCTCTTCAAGGGTTTCTGCAATAACTACGCCTTTTCCGGCAGCAAGTCCGTCGTATTTCAACACAGCCGGCAGCGGTTTTTCTTTAACATATTTCAACGCTTTGCTGAAATCCGTGAATACTTCGTAAGCAGCAGTCGGTATGCCGTATTTGATCATCAAATCTTTGGCAAATCGTTTGCTGGCCTCAATTTGTGCTGCTTTTTTGTCAGGTCCGAAAATACGCAACCCTTTTTCTTTGAAAACATCCACAATTCCCATGGAAAGCGGTGTTTCGGGACCTACAACCGTGAGGTCGATTTTGTTTGCTGTAGCAAACGCGAGAAGCCCCTGCACATCGGTATCTTTCAATGCTACAAGTTCTGCAAGTTCAGCTATTCCTGCATTGCCGGATGCGCAATAGATTTTGGAAACTTTTGGCGATTTGGATAGCGCATCAGCAATGGCGTGTTCCCGTCCGCCGGCTCCTATGATTAGTACGTTCATTTTTGTGATTTCTTTTTTACGAATACAAAATTATAAAAAAAATACGAATTATGAATTATATTTTTAGTCCGAAATTCGTGAGGTTATTAACAAATTGTTAAATGTTCGATTTATATATTTTGTGATTATTATGTTTTTTTGTATCTTTGCAAAATGAATCCCATCATCCTAATCACCGGAAGCACATCAGGCATCGGAAAAGCCACTGCAGAACGCTTTGCTAAAGCGGGCTACGACTTGATATTGACTGGACGTCGAAACGATCGCTTGGAAACGCTGAAAAAGCAGTTACAAGACACCTATCGCAATCGTGTGCTGACTTTGTGTTTTGATGTGCGTTCGCAAGCCGAAGTCGAAAAAAACTTGGGACATTTACCAAACGATTGGAAAAATATTGCCGTTTTGGTTAATAACGCGGGATTGGCAGTCGGCTTAAATTCCGTGCAAGACGGCATTGTAGACGATTGGGAACGTATGATGGATACCAATGTAAAAGGATTGCTCTACGTTTCTCGCACCATTGCACCGCTGATGATTCAAAACGGACACGGACATATTGTTAACATCGGCTCCATCGCAGGTAAACAAGTTTATCCGAACGGTGCTGCCTATTGCGCTTCCAAACACGCAGTTGACGCGATTTCGCAAGGCTTGCGAATGGATTTGGTTACACATGGCATTCGCGTTACGCAAGTTTGTCCGGGTGCGGTTGAAACCGAATTTTCGGTGGTGCGTTTCAAAGGAGATAAAGATCGAGCAGATACGGTCTACAAAGGATTTGAACCCCTTACTGCCGATGATATTGCCGATGCAATTTTCTATTGTGTAAACCTTCCAAAACACGTTTGTATCAACGATTTAACCATAATGCCAACCGCACAGGCTTCGGCAACAGTATTTCATAAAAACCCTTAATTATGCGACGAAACTTACTTATTTCAGTGCTTGTATTATTAACATTTTCAGGATCTTCCATCAATCGGCGCATGATGGAAGATAAAACCTTGGTTGGTTTTCAAGTGAGTTATATGCTGCCGATAGGCGCTTACGCGAATGACGTCAATGGCGCTGTTGGCGGCGGAATACGAGGCAAATATTTTGGAACTAATACCTTTGCATTTGGATTCGACTTCGGTTTTTTTGCTCCGACCATGAAACAGGAACGCATTGATTTTGTTGCGGACTCTATTTTAAGACCGGCCCTTCGTCAAGAACAACAGATTGGTCGAATTGATGATTCGGTGCAGATTTTAGACGTTACGGGAAGTTCACAATACATTCCGTTTAACGTGTCGTTTGAATTTTATTTTCCGAAGAGTGCATTTAATAATTTTCGTCCCTATGTAGGAGTTGGCATGGGATTAAACATGATTAATCGCCGTTACAAAGTAACTTATAACGCCCCTAAAACCCATGAGTCCGGAATACCGGCTTTTGAAGACCGTACTCAACCCTCTTCCAACAAAGGTTACATAAGTATCAATCCAACCATTGGATTTTTATACACCATCAACGAACTGTGGAATATCAACATGGATATGCGCTACAACCAGTTTCTTGGCGGACAAAAAGGCGGTGCATTGAGTTTTCATTTTGGTGTGGTTTTAGATTTGAGTTTTAAGTATGTGCGGTAAAACCGGTAATTTATAAAATCAAAAATCAAACCCAAATGAAAAATACCAAATCCGCCGTTGGAAATATCCGTTTTCAATACCGTTTCCGCGATCAAGGCGAATGAAATATCCGGCAAGTTGAGTTCGTAAACCAAAACCAACAGCAGCCACAAAAGGCGAAACATCTTTTTGAATAGTTACCGTTATGCCATTCGGAAGATTAAGAACCTCATCTTTGTAAATCTCATTGTTTTTATCCCAAGGATTGTAACCTACCCAAGCCGAACCTGCATCCACAAAGGCTATCAGTTGAAGGTTTTGAAGCCATTGTCCGCCTATTGATCTTGAAAAAAGGCACGACATTATCGGAAATCTCAGCTCGCTACTCATCACTGCAAATGTGTTGCCGTTGCGGATGTTTTGAGTAAACCCACGCATATTTGTAGCCAACGTTTGATAAGCATAGTTTTGAGTTTCATCCACCACGATATTACGATTGAATTTTGGAAATAGCCAATCGTCCACGCCGCCCATATAATAAACCAGTTTTTTTTGTCCGAACGAGGTGCTTGCTGCCACTCTATTTGCCCAAATGCACGTTCGCCAAATTCGCGTGTATTTGCGATAATCAGCGCCAACAACAAACATGGCTGTATTGTTTTCAGTCAAACTTTGGTAGTACTCAAAAAACAATTTGGAACGCGCACCGAGTGGCAAATTTCGCCCCAATATTCGCGTGTGATCATACACCAATTCGCCACGCAAACCGCCCCAAACCTTCCATTCATCGTCTCGTCGAAGGCTTTTATCATCAACGGATCTGTATATTAGTTTGTCTGTTCGACCAATCACGGAACCTTTAAGCAGCAAAACCTCCGATAAAGGGTGTTTCAAAATAAAATACCCGTTGTGCGAAATTTGTTTAATCGGATAGCCTATCCATGATGTTTCCCTTGAACCACTGCTCATTGCTTGCCGATGAAAAACATACTGACGTCCTGTGCGGGGCTCCAAGTTTTCATAACTGAGCAAATATTCATTGTTGTTGAAATCAAGCGAAAGTCGGTAACCCGCAATAATTCTATGGTTTTCCATCAAATCCGAAGCGCCGATTTTCAAAAATGCCGTGGCACCCGGATTGAGATAAATCGGATTTCCCCCACCTGTAAACGGTTGGTATGAACTGTTCAAAAAACTAAATCCGATTTGAGTTGTGGCTTCATTGATGAAATATTCCACATTGTAAAGTCGTTGTTTGGGATTGATGGTTGGTTTTATCGTATCCGTAGCACCTTTATCCAAGCTCAGCAAGGAAATCAGTTGGTTTCGAACGGCTATGCGAATGGAGTCTGGAGAATGATCGGTGGTGTCAAAATTTTCAAAAATGGTGTCCGATTGTAGAGACGCACGGTCGTGCGTCTCTACGGAATCGTTTTGGCGTAAAATTTCATCCGCCATTTCGTTTATCATATCGTTGACGGTGGCTTGACGCAAACGTGATCTCCCCTTGTGTTGTTGCGTTTCAAGTTTTTGCAGCGAATCGGCAACATGTTGTTGTTCTTGTTTTTTTTGCCGTGTTAATGCTTCCGCGATGCGGAATTTAGTTTTGGGCGGTGTGGTGGTTTCTAAAATTTTCGAAGGCTCGGTCTCGCGACGAATGAGGCGATCTCTGTTATTATAAGTGATGAGTTCGGCAAGTTCTTGGGTGATGGGGCTTACATCGTGCTCCTTGATATTGCGATTTAAATTCGTTACCGTACGATAATCGGTTATATACCGATAGTGAATCGCCGTATCTACACTGGCAACTACACTATCAAGGATTCCCAACGCACGATTATTCACGCCGCTTTCATCCGTAAGAAAAGCAAAAACACCGTTTTCGTATTCCACAGGGTTTGAAAAATTAACGGTTGAATCGTCTGTAACTCGCATCAATGTT